>JASFFN010000232.1:0-4539 GCA_050124275.1 Roseobacter sp.
GCGCTCTCGCCCACGATGGAAGAAGGCACACTTGCCAAATGGCTGGTCAAGGAAGGCGACACGGTCTCGTCCGGCGACATCATGGCCGAGATCGAAACCGACAAGGCAACGATGGAATTCGAGGCGGTGGATGAAGGGGTCATCGGCAAGATTCTCGTCGAGGAAGGCACCGAGGGTGTCAAAGTGAACACCGCGATAGCCGTTCTGCTGGCAGAAGGTGAGAGCATGGATGACGTCGACAACGCGTCCAGCAGCCCCTCCCCGGCCCCCGCAACGCCCGCGAAAGAAGCCGAGCCGTCCGCCCCGACACCGGCATCGTCAAGCGCGCCGGAAGCGCCGAAGACCGACACAAGCCCGGACTGGCCCGAGGGCACGCCGCTCAAGCAGCAAACCGTCCGAGAAGCGCTGCGGGACGGTATGGCCGAAGAAATGCGCCGCGATGAAACCGTGTTTCTGATGGGTGAAGAGGTCGCCGAATATCAGGGTGCGTACAAGATTTCACAAGGCATGCTCGATGAGTTCGGACCGAAGCGCGTCATCGACACCCCGATCACAGAGCACGGGTTCGCCGGGATCGGTGTTGGCGCCGCCTTTGGCGGGTTGCGACCTATTGTCGAGTTCATGACGTTCAACTTCGCCATGCAGGCGATTGACCAGATCATCAATTCCGCAGCCAAGACGCTTTACATGTCGGGTGGACAGATGGGGGCGCCGATGGTGTTCCGCGGCCCCAACGGCGCCGCGGCGCGGGTCGCGGCACAGCACTCGCAGGACTATGCCGCCTGGTACATGCAGGTGCCGGGTCTGAAAGTCGTGATGCCCTATTCGGCCTCCGACTACAAAGGCTTGATGAAAACGGCGATCCGTGATCCGAACCCGGTTATCTTCCTTGAGAACGAGATCCTCTACGGTCGCACTTTCGACGTGCCGGAACTAGATGACTATATGGTGCCATTCGGCAAGGCGCGGATCTGGCGCGAGGGCGACGACGTGACCATCGTGAGTTTCGGGATCGGCATGACCTATGCGCTCGAAGCTGCCGACAAACTGGCGGAGGACGGCATCATGGCCGAGGTGATCGACCTGCGGACCCTGCGTCCGATGGATACAGCCAGCATCATCAAGTCGGTGATGAAAACCAACCGTTGTGTCACGGTCGAGGAAGGCTGGCCACAAGGCTCCGTCGGCAACTACATCAGTTCGGTCATCATGCAGGAGGCGTTCGATTACCTCGATGCTCCCGTCATCAACTGCACGGGCAAGGACGTACCGATGCCTTATGCCGCCAACCTTGAAAAGCACGCGCTGGTGACAACCGCCGAAGTCATCGAAGCCGTCAAAAAAGTCACCTACAAGTAAGGAGCGCGCAAGATGCCAACAGAAATACTCATGCCCGCCCTGAGCCCGACCATGGAGGAAGGCACCCTCGCCAAGTGGCACGTGAAGGAAGGTGACACCGTATCATCCGGCGACATCATGGCCGAAATCGAAACCGACAAGGCCACGATGGAATTCGAAGCGGTGGACGAAGGCAAGATCGGGAAAATTCTGATCGAAGAAGGCACCGAAGGCGTGAAGGTGAACACTGCCATCGCCATTTTGCTGGAGGAGGGTGAAAGCGCTGGCGACATCCGCGACGTCTCCTCCACACCGGCACCGGAAAGCGCCGCATCGACATCGGCAGCCAACGCTCCGGCATCCGCCCCTGCCGAAGCGAGTGGGTCCGCAGCGGCCTCCCCTGCCCCCGCTGCGCCGCAAGGTGCAGATGGAACGCGCATTTTCGCGTCGCCTCTTGCCCGCCGGATCGCAGCGGACAAGGGCATCGACCTCGCCGGCGTGAAGGGCTCCGGCCCGCATGGTCGGATCGTCAAAGCGGATGTGGAAGGACTGAGCGCATCCGATTCGCCAAAGACAGCCGCCACGCCGCCCCGGGCAGAAGCTGCTGCACCAAAGGCCGCCGCACCAGCAGGGCCAAGTGCCGAGGCAGTGATGGCCATGTACGCGGGACGTGACTTCGAAGAGGTCAAGCTCGATGGCATGCGCAAGACTATCGCCGCGCGTCTGACAGAAGCGAAACAATCAATTCCGCACTTCTATCTGAGACGCGATATAGAACTGGATGCTTTGCTGACGTTCCGCGGCGAGTTGAACAAACAACTGGAAAACCGCGGCGTGAAGCTGTCCGTGAACGATTTTATCATCAAGGCCTGCGCACTGGCACTGCAAGCTGTCCCTGACGCAAACGCGGTGTGGGCCGGGGACAGAATGCTCAAGCTCAAGCCATCCGATGTTGCCGTTGCGGTTGCGATCGACGGGGGCCTCTTCACGCCTGTGCTCAAGGACGCCGAGATGAAATCCCTGTCCGCGCTCTCGGCCGAGATGAAAGACCTCGCCACCCGGGCCCGCGACCGCAAACTCGCGCCACACGAATATCAGGGCGGCAGTTTCGCGATCTCCAACCTCGGCATGTTCGGCATCGACAATTTCGACGCGGTGATCAATCCGCCACATGGCGCCATCCTTGCAGTTGGTGCCGGCGTCAAAAAGCCTGTCGTCGGCAAGGATGGGGAACTGACCGTTGCCACCGTGATGTCGGTAACGCTGTCCGTGGATCACCGCGTCATCGATGGCGCCCTCGGCGCGCAACTGTTGCAATCCATCAAGGAAAATCTTGAAAACCCGATGACGATGCTGGCGTAATCGGCGGACAGGTCGCACAAGAAAGCCGGAGAGAAATCCTCCGGCTTTTTTATTGCGGTTAGTAAGTCAGTCGCTCGGGCCGAACATGTGGTTCATCGAAATCGCCGGTTGATCGCATCCCGCTTCGCCGACGATACGCGCCGGAATGCCCGCAACGGTTTTGCAGGGCGGTACGTCTTCGAGAACGACTGACCCTGCCGCGATCCGGCTGCAGTCGCCGACCCTGATGTTGCCGAGCACCTTCGCACCGGCACCGATCAGGACTCCGTTTCCAATTTTGGGATGCCGGTCCTCTTCTTCCTTGCCGGTCCCGCCGAGCGTTACCGAATGCAGCATCGAGACATTGTCACCCACCACAGCGGTTTCGCCGATGACGATCGAGTGTGCGTGGTCGATCATGATACCCTTGCCGATCCGCGCTGCCGGGTGAATGTCCACACCGAATATCTCGGATACCCGCATTTGCACGAAGTATGCCAGATCGCGATGCCCGTTCTCCCACAGGTAGTGGCCGACGCGGTAAGCCTGCATCGCCTGATACCCCTTGAAGTAGAGGATTGGTTGCAAAAGCTTGTGGCACGCCGGATCGCGTTCGAAAATCGCAACGAGGTCAGCGCGGGCGGCTTGCACCAGTTGCGGGTCTTTGGCGTAGGCTTCTTCCACGATCTCCCGCACAATGACCATGGACATCTCGTTCGATGCCAGTTTCGCCGCGATCCTGTATGAAAGCGCTTTTTCGATGCTCTTGTGATGCAAAATACAGGCATGGAGGAACCCCCCCATAAGCGGTTCATCTCGCGCTGCTTGCCGGGCCTCTGCGGTGATCTGGTCCCATACGGGATCGACCGACGCCAATTTTGCTTTCAGTTCAGCCATAGAAAACATCCTTTCGCTTCCGTCTCTACCTTACTTTGTAGCGGAAAACCAAACGCAATTCTGTGATGCAGGTAATTTGCATACAGAATAAACAAGAAGTCTCTATGGAAAAGTGAGAGATCGCCGCGGTCAGACCGACATGGGCAAAACACTCGCCGGACCGGCCCCATAGGCCGCCGAAATCTGTGCGACCCGGATTTCGAAAGAGCCCGTCAACCCGTCAACGGCCTGTTCGGACAAGGGATAGATCCAAAACGGCTGGTGCAAACTGGTCTCACGCAAAAGTTCACCGTCTTTCACGACATGTACGACATAGCTTTCCGTTTCCTCGCCAAGGGGCACATCCGGCGTCTCCCACGCGTCTCCGTCGATCCTGGTCCGCCTGATCCAACTTGTCTCGATTGCCCCGTCCTGATTGATCGTGGCGCGAAGATGTACCGGCGTATAGGGTCGAAGCCCGTTTCCTTCGAAAGCCTCGACTTGCTCCACATATGACGGATCATCGACCCCCCTGCGGGCTGGGCCAATTCTGTAACTGTGCTGAACGCGGCGGAGGTTTCGCAGCAAGTCTATCTGTTCCGGCATGCCATTCATGAGCACAAACCAACTGCCTTCGGGCCAGAGATCAGGCATCAGCCCGTCGGTGCCCAACTGCCCGCGCAACCGGCGGGTCAACATATACGTGTCCTTGTCGACAAGATCTGCCTGACCGAACTGGAGCACCTCCCAGGCTCCCGAAGTGCCATCACCGATTGCCGCAAGATTTGCGCCCGCGAGAAAAACCTGTTCTTCGACGGAACTCAACGTACCGGTCATTAACTTGACCCTCAGGCCAGCGCCGTTGTCATAGCGGCCCGACGGCGCACGTAAGAGTGGTGTCTCTGTGCGACCAACGACAGAACGCAACTCCATCACGTCCAACAACTCGTAGTCGCTGTCGCTTGGAGACTGGTACACCGCAAC
>JASFFN010000233.1:0-4524 GCA_050124275.1 Roseobacter sp.
GCTTAAGGACATGCCATGGCTCAATTTGTCACCCTCGCTGATGCCCGGCAGTTGCCGCGCTGGCGGCGCCCGATGGCGCTCTTGTTTCTGATGGCTCTGGCCATGCCGATCGCCTTCAACACATGGTCGGCGCTCCTGAACAATTTCGTCGTGGAAGCAGCCAGTTTCGACGGTGCCGATATCGGATTGTTGCATACGGTGCGTGAAATCCCGGGCTTTCTGGCGGTCGGCGTCATCGCAATCATCATTTTCGTGCGCGAACAGGTGCTTGCGCTTGTTTCGCTCGTTGTGCTGGGCTTGGCAACAGCCGTGACGGCGTGGTTCCCGTCGATGGGCGGCATTCTGATGATCACCCTGCTGAGTTCCATCGGGTTCCACTATTACGAGACGGTCAACCAGTCGCTGCAGCTTCAGTGGCTTGACAAGCAGGAAGCGCCGCGCGTGCTGGGCTGGTTGCTGGCAGCGGGCTCCAGCGCAACCCTCGTGGCCTATCTGGCCATCATGTCGCTGTGGGATACGCTCGGGCTGTCCTACAATGTGGTCTACATGGTCGGCGGCGGGACGACGGTCGTCATTGCCATCTTCGCCCTGCTGGCGTTTCCGCAATTCGAGGCACCGAATCCGCAGACCAAGAAAATGATCCTGCGCAGGCGCTACTGGCTGTACTATGCGCTTCAGTTCATGTCCGGCGCACGGCGGCAGATCTTTGTCGTGTTCGCGGGGTTCATGATGGTTGAGAAGTTCGGCTATGACGTGCATGAAATCACGCTGCTGTATCTTATCAATCTCGTCGTCAATATTCTGGTCGCGCCGCTTCTGGGGCGTGCCGTCGGGCATTTCGGCGAACGGCGCACGCTGGGGTTTGAATACCTCGGCCTCGTCACCGTGTTCCTGTGCTACGGCGGTGTATATTACCTCGGCTGGGGCGTGGCGGTTGCGGCGACCCTCTATGTGCTCGATCACATTTTCTTCGGGCTGGCGATTGCATTGAAAACCTATTTCCAGAAAATCGCGGACCCTTCCGATATTGCGCCAACGGCTGCGGTGGCCTTTACGATCAATCACATCGCGGCGGTTTTCCTGCCGGTTTCTCTCGGACTGCTCTGGCTGTGGTCTCCGGCGGCGGTCTTTTTCCTCGCTGCCGCCATGGCCGGTATCTCCTTTGCGCTGGCCATGCTGATCCCCCGCCATCCGGAAAAGGGTTTCGAGACGATTTTCGCGCGTGGGGTGCCCGCGCCGGCGGAATGAAAACAGGGCGCTTTCTGACCGGCAGCACCATGGGGCATGTGGTGCGCATGACGGCGACCGGCGCTTTTGGCATCACCTTCGTTTTCCTCGTTGACGCGGCCAATCTGGTCTGGTTGTCCCAGCTCGGCGATCCGCGTCTGGTCGCGGCCGTCGGTTTCGCTTTTGCCATCCAGTTTTTTTCGGTTTCGTCCGGCGTCGGCCTGATGATCGCCTGTACGGCATTGGTGTCGCGCAGCATGGGGGCGGGAGACCGCATCCTGGCGCGTGAGCAGGCGGGTGCCGCCGTCGTGACCGCGGCCGCCATACAGGGGATTGTCGCAACCTTTGTCATAATCTTCCGTCACGAGTTGACAGCACTTGCCGGCGCGTCAGGTGAAACGGCGCACCTGGCGGCGCGATATCTGCTGTTCACCATGCCCTCGCTCGTGCTGATGGCCGTCGGCATGACCTGTTCGGGTATTCTGCGCGCCGATGGCTACGGCGCCAAAGCCATGTACGTCACGCTTGTTTCCGGCGCGGTTCTGATGCTGGTTGACCCGGTTTTCATCCTGTGGCTGGGATGGGGGCTCGACGGGGCGGCGATCGGCCTGAACCTGTTTCGTCTGGCGTTGATGAGTCTGGGGCTCTATTTTGCCGTGCATCAACTGGGTCTGGTAGCGCGCCCCACGGCGGAAAGCGTCATGCGCCGTCTTGTTCCGTATCTGGCCATTGCTGTTCCGGCCATTGCCACGCAAATGGCGACTCCGGTGGGAAACTACCTGCTGACGATCGTCATGGCCCCCTTCGGAGACGACGCCGTTGCGGCCTGGGCGGTCGTCGGTCGCCTGACGGTCGTCGTATTCGGCGGTATTTTTGCACTTTCGGGGGCGATTGGCGGCATATTCGGCCAGAACTTCGGGGCGGGACAGCTGGACCGGGTCCGGTCGACTTATCTCAACGCACTCGTCTTCTGTCTGATCTACACGGCGTTGATGTGGGCCGTTTTGGTTCTGGCAACGCCGGCCGTCGTCGCTTTGTTCGGTCTTTCGGATCAGGGATCGGAGGTGCTTTGGGCCTTTACCACGGTTGGTGTCGGAGGCTTCCTGTTCGTCGGCGCGCTCTTTGTCACCAACGCCGCGTTCAACAACCTGGGAAAACCGGCCCGTTCAACGCTTTTGAACTGGCTCAAGGAGGCAGTTCTGGGCTGGCCGGCGGCACTGGTACTCGCCGGGGCTTTCGGGGCCGCGGGTGTGATCTACGGTCAGGCGCTGGCCGGGGCCATCGTCGGCACAATCGCCTGTATTTGGGGGTGGCGTTTCGTACGAGGTCTTGCGTCGGATCACGCGGAGAGACTTGACCTGCCCCCAATGCGGCCCTACCCGAACATTGACCGGTACCGGAGACGTTGATGACGACTTTCACAGCCCTGACAACACTGAAAGGCCAGCAGGCGGCCGAAAAGCTCGGGCAGGCGATGGAGCGGCTTTCGCCTGAGCCCACAGGCGTCGGCGTATTCGAAATCGAAGACAATTCGGGTCTGTGGGAAGTTGGCGGTTACTTCACGGAGCACCCCGACGAGACCGCGCTGGCGCTCTTGGCGGCTGCCATGGGCGCAAGGCCTTTCGTGGTCTCCGTGGTGCCCGAGACAGACTGGGTCGCGCATGTGCGACGCGAGTTGGCACCAGTCCGGGCAGGCCGGTTTTTCCTGCACGGCAGCCATGACGCGGATAGTGTGCCGGAAGGTGTGGAGCCATTGTTGATCGAAGCGGCGATGGCCTTCGGGACCGGCCATCATGGGACCACCCTGGGATGCCTGCGCGCCCTGGATCAGCTGGCATCAACCGGTTTTGCGGGCGAAAGCGTGGTGGATATCGGCTGTGGCACGGCCGTGCTTGCGATGGCGGCGGCGCGGATCTGGCCCGGCACCGTGCTGGCCAGCGACATAGATCCGGTGGCCGTCGATGTCGCACGTAGCAATATCACTGCGAACGGGTTGGATGGGCGCGTGCACTGTGTAGAGGCTGCAGGTTTTGCGCATCCGGATCTGCAGCGTGCGCGCCCCTATGATCTGGTGTTTGCGAACATTCTGAAGGGGCCGCTGGTCGCTCTCGCTCCGGAAATCGCTGAAAACGTGAAAATCGGCGGATATGCGATTCTTTCCGGTATTCTCAATGAGCAGGCGGACGACGTGCTCGATGTTTATTCACGCCTTGGCTTTAATCTCGTCGACCAGAAAGAGATTGTTGACTGGACAACGCTTACCTTGGGTAGAATTCCATAAAAAACGCCGCAATTTCGTCATATTTATTCATTTTGCCTTGAATAAGCCGCATTTGCGAAACACTTTTACGGATGCTCGGGTGGGGGCACGATCGATAGGAGAGTGAGAAGTGTCTGACGCAATGGCTCAGTTTGAAAAAAGACTGGAGAGCTTGGAGCGTAAGCACAAGGAGCTTGCCGCCGGCTATGTTGCTCGTATCAATCCGGACGGGTTGATCACGGTCGAACCGAGGTCGCGGCGCACGGGGCTCACGGCCCGGCTGCTCGCTATGCTTGTGATCGGGGTCGTTTCTTTCAAGGTTATCACGCTGACGCTTGTCGGTCCGGTGGTCTATCAAAGTCGGGTGGACGCACTGGCGGTCGGCACCAAGTTCGAGCAGGCGGCAGCATGGATCATGCAGGCCGACCCGCTGTCCCAGCGTGTTGCACAGATGCTAAACAGTTTGTTCTGAATGCAGTTTGTTCCGCAGCTTTGCGCTGCAGTAACGAGTGAATAGAAAGTCCCTCCAAGGATTTCGACGGTAAAAAAGCCGCGCTGCCCTGTCATGGGAAGCGCGGCTTGATTTTGTCGGGGATGCAGCCCGCTTGGGCGTTTTCAGCAGGTCTCAACGGAGAACGGTGCGGGTTGCGACCGCGTCGATGTCCGCGCGGCTCAAGCCGATGTCTTCCAGTTCGCGGTCCGTCAATCCCGACAATGCATTGCGTGTGACGCGTGCATCGTTCCATGCGACGATTTTCGCAATCAATGAGCCTGCAAATGCAAAGAAACGGTTTGCTGCGCTAGCAGTAGCGTATGTGGTGCGTGAGTTGTCGAAAAAAGCCATTTCAGCCGTCCTTTTATCATAGATGTTGACCGGTCTCGCCGGTGTCTCATGAGCGGCACATATGGCCAGAGAGATTCGTCGGCAAGGAGCGAAAACGCATGGGTGATATGCAGTTTTTGCATGAGGTTCGTATATGATTAACGATATGTTCCGTAATGAAAAAAACCTCACCGGTCTTGGTCGCTAGCGGGCA
>JASFFN010000234.1:0-4523 GCA_050124275.1 Roseobacter sp.
GAAAACTTTTCTGATCCTTCAGTTGCGCCCCGAGACCGATGCGTCGGACAATGAGTATGCATCCATTCTTGATAAATGCGGCCTGTCGCCAGATCAGACAAAACGCATCCGGATGGATCGTGAGGATATACCGGCTGACCTGAAGGTCACCGATTATGCCGGTGTCATCGTTGGCGGCGGGCCGGGTTGCGTCAGCGACGCGCCAGACATGAAAAGTGCTCTGGAAGCGCGGATCGAACGTCAGGTCCTGGACCTGATGCCACAGATCACCTCTCAGGATCATCCGTTCATGGGGTGTTGCTACGGCTTGGGCATTCTGGCGCACCATCTGGGAGGAGAAGTCAGCAAGGCGCGCTACAGCGAACCGGTTGGTCCCACGATTTGCACGATGATGCCGGACGGCGCGACGGACGCGCTGCTGGAAGGGTTGGACGAGGAATTCGAAGTTTTTGTCGGTCACAAGGAAGCGGTGCAAAGCCTTCCACCCGGAACCGTCCACTTGCTGCGCTCGGCAACCTGCCCGGTTCAAATGATCCGGTTTGGCCAGAATGTTTACGCGACACAATTCCACCCGGAGGCAGACGCCCATGATTTCGAGCGCCGCATTCAAATCTACCGCAATCACGGCTACTTCCCGCCCGAGGATGCTTCGCGCCTGATCGAAGTCTGCCACGCGGCGAATGTGACCGTTCCCGGAGAGATTCTGCGACGGTTTGTGGAAAGGTACGCCACGCCGGCCGCATAAGATTTGACCGCCTGACGCTTTTGTCGCCAGGTCCGATTACAAAGGTGACATCTTCAATCAGTTTGCTACCGTGGTCGCGCATTCGACCTGATCGCCGCCTTCGCGGTTTTTCATCGGGCAGAAACAGAATGTTGGAGAAGCGACTATGGGACATTCTGAGCCGTCTTTCACACTCGGGATCGAAGAAGAGTACCTTCTGGTCGACGCCGAAACGCTGGACCTCGTCGAAGCACCCGAGGGACTCATGCAGAGCTGCGTCGACCGGCTCGGCAAGAAGGTCAGTCCCGAATTCCTGAGGTGTCAGATCGAGGTCGGAACCGGCGTTTGCGCCACCGTTGGAGAAGCACGGGAAGATCTGGCGCATTTGCGGCGAACCGTGAAAGAGCTCAGCAACGCGCATGGTCTGGCGCCGATAGCCGCCTCGACGCACCCCTTTGCCGATTGGCACAAGCAGCAATTCACGGACAAGGAACGCTACCGTTCTCTGGAAAAGGACCTCGCCGGCGTTGCGCGGCGGATGCTGATTTGTGGCATGCATGTTCACGTCGGGATCGAGGATGATGACCAGCGGATCGATCTGCTCAACCAGTTTTCATATTTCCTGCCGCATCTTCTTGCACTGTCGACCTCCTCCCCGTTCTGGGAAGGGACCGAGACCGGGCTGCATTCCTACCGGCTGACCGTTTTCGACAATCTGCCGCGCACCGGTCTTCCGCCGCAATTTGTCAGCTATTCCGAATACCAGCGCTCGATCCAGACGATCATCGACACCGAAATCATAGAGGACGCGACCAAGATCTGGTGGGATCTTCGCCCCTCATCGCGCTTTCCCACGCTCGAGTCGCGCATCTGCGATGTCTGTCCAAGACTTGATCACGCGGTCGCGATTGCCGCCGTGACGCAGAGCCTCATGAAGATGTTGTATACCCTGCGCCGCGGCAACCAGCGCTGGCGTCTGTACGACAGGTTTCTTGTTGGGGAAAACCGCTGGCGCGCCCAGCGCTATGGCATCACCGAAGGATTGATCGACTTTGGAATTGGGAAACTCGTGCCTTTTCCGCAAATTCTGGAGGAAATGATCGCGCTGGCCTCCCCGCATGCGGATGATCTCGGCTGTCTGGCGGAGGTTCAGAGCCTGCGCGGCATTCTGGAAAACGGCACCAGCGCACAACGGCAGGTCGCGACCTACGAAAAGGCGATTGAAGCGGGCGCTGAGAAGAAGGAAGCGCTGAAAGAGATCGTGCGGTCTCTGGTGTCAGAATTCGACCGGGGTCTTTGAACGCCCGGGAAAACGACAACTCGGAGCCAAGCCCGGCGTCTAGTTCAATGCGCGTGCCTCACGCACCCAAGATGCGATTGTCGCCCGCGCCTCGACATCCATCTGCACTGCATTCGGCGGCGGCATTGCATGGCTGATGCCCGCCTGCAGGTAAATCTGGCGCGCGTGGCGGGCCACGTCCGCCTCGGTCTCAAGATAGACGCCTTTCGGCGCCCATTGCATATTGCCCCAGACCGGTTCGCGCGCATGGCACATGGAGCAGTTTCCCACCACGGCGTCATAGGCCGCCTCGAACCCAGGCGCTGAGGCGAAACGCTGCTCGGCGGGCGTCAGACGACGGACTTCAGCCGCCTCCACGGATTCCGTGCCCGACGCGGTGGAGAGCCAAGCGATGATCATCATCAGCATCACCGTTGCACCCCAGGTCCAATGCGGGCCCGAACCTGTTGCGTGCATCGTGTTGAAGTAATGCCTGATCGTGACGCCGGTCAGAAAGATCAGGCTGGCGATGATCCAGGCGTATTCCGTCCCGAAGGATAGCGGGTAGTGGTTGCTCAGCATCAGAAAGACGACCGGCAATGTCAGGTAATTGTTGTGTGTCGAGCGCAGCTTGGCGATCTTGCCGTATTTCGCGTCGGGTGTGCGCCCGGCTTTCAGGTCGGCGACGACGATACGCTGGTTGGGCATGATGATGAAGAAAACGTTCGCGGTCATGATCGTCGCCGTGAAGGCACCAAGATGCAACAGCGCCGCGCGCCCGGTGAAGATCTGGTTGTACCCCCAGGACATCACGACGAGAAGACCGAAGAGCAAGAGCATAAGGACAGTGGGGCTGTCGCCAAGCTTCGAGCGGCAGAGGAAATCGTAAAATAGCCAGCCGACGGTCAGCGATCCAGCCGAGATCAGAATGCCCTGCCACAACGCAAGGTCGGCCTTGGTCGGGTCGAGCAGGTAAAGCTCGCCGCCCACCCAGTAGACGATCATCAGCAAGGCAGCGCCGGACACCCACGTCATGTAGCTTTGCCACTTATGCCAGATCAGGTGCTCGGGCATGTGCTCGGGCGCGACCATGTATTTCTGAATATGGTAAAAGCCGCCACCGTGAACCTGCCATTCCTCTCCGGTCGCGCCCACGGGCATCTTCGGCGCCTTGCGCAGCCCGAGATCCAGCGCGATGAAGTAGAAAGACGCACCGATCCAGGCCATCGCCGTGACGACATGCAGCCAGCGGACCGAAAAGGCGATCCAGTCCCACAAAATTGCCAGATCGTACATGGCACCCCTCCACAGGTTCGTCTCGGGCACAGTCTAGGCGGCCCGCAATTATTCTGGTATTGCCACAAAAAACCAAACAGCATCAAAAAAAACCAAACAATGTCCTATCTGGATAACATCCGCACCTTCGTCCGCGTCTACGAATTGGGCAGCATGTCCGCGGCCGGGCGGGATTTGCGGATTTCGCCCGCCGTCACGTCGTCGCGTATTTCCCAGCTGGAAGAACATCTGAGTGTGCGGCTTTTTCAACGCACCACCCGCAGCCTGACGCCGACCGAGCAGGGCAAGGCATTCTACAGCGGCGCGTGTGAAATCCTCGAGTCCGTCGAAAACGCCGAGGCGCAAGTGGTCAATATCACCGAAAACCCGAAAGGCGCGCTTTATGTAGCGGCACCGCTCGGGCTTGGACGACGGCTGATCGCGCCTCTGGTCCCCGAGTTTCTTGCGGTCTACCCCGAGGTCAGCGTCCGGTTGCGCCTGACCGACCGCAAGGTTGATCTGACGACCGAAGGGCTTGATCTGGCGTTCTTTCTTGGTCAGCCGGAAGACAGCGCCCTGCGCATCCGGAAGATCGCGGATATCGAGCGGGTCCTTTGCGCCGCTCCGGAATACATCGCGGCCCGTGGTGCTCCGAAATCGGGCGAAGACCTGATCTCGGACCGACACGAGTGTCTGAACCTGCGGTTTCCGGGCGCGACCGAGTTCCAGTGGCTCTTACAGACCTGCGACGGGCCAAAGCGGTTTCGTGTCTCCGGTCGCTACGAATCCGATGACGGCGATGTTCTGACCGACTGGGCGCTGGCCGGACACGGCATCGTGTTGAAACCAGTATTCGAAGTGGCAGAACACTTGCAGGCCGGTCGCCTGCGTATTGTTGCGCCGGAAACACCGCCCGTGCCGGTGCAGATGGCCTGCCTTTTCACGCACCGCAAAAGACAGGATCCGAAGGCGCGTTTGTTCATGGAGTTCGTAATCGACCGGATCGGCGCGACGGTCCGCGCAAATCAGGCCGCGTCAGCTACCGCGATAGGTTGAATACCCGAACGGCGAGAGCAGAAGGGGCACGTGGTAGTGCGATGCCTCGGACATGCCGAAACGGATCGGAATTACATCCAGAAACCGGGGGTTTTCTTCGGGTATCCCGATCGCGTCGAGGTACGCGCCAGCGTGAAACACCAACTCATAGGTTCCCGTTTCAAATTGCGCTTCCGGCAATATCTGCTC
>JASFFN010000235.1:0-4521 GCA_050124275.1 Roseobacter sp.
ACCGATTGGCGCTACGATTTTCATCGGATGGGCGAAAACCTGCAACCGCGCGGCCATGTTCACCGCAGGGCCAAAGACATCATAGACATACTTCTGCACCCCAACCACGGAGCCGACGGCCGCACCGTTGCCAAGACCGATGCGCGCCTCCCATTGAAAGCGATGGCCCTTGTTGCGCCTTTCGAGATATCGCAGGAACCGCACGGCGCAATGCGCGACAGCGGAAGCATGGTCCGGAGAAGGCTCCGGCATGCCCGAGACCGCCAGATAGGCATCGCCAATGGTCTTGATCCGCTCGACACCGAATTGCTCGCTGATCCGGTCGAAAGCGGTGAAGATATCATTGAGTTCGCCGAGGGTCACGGTCGGATCGTTCTTCTCGGCAAAATCCGTAAACCCGACAAAATCCAGCATGAGCACCGAGACATTCCGGTACAGCTGGGGCGTAACCACGCCGAATGTCTTGTATTCCTCGTAAACCTTGCGCGGCATCAGGTTCAGCAGCAGCTTTTCAACGCGTTCCTTCTCCCGCTCCAACTGACGCGTATTGCGCTCGACCATGTTGGAGTAGCTGTCGATCATCTGCTCAAGTTCCCGCATGCGGGTAATGTTCTGGCACTCCACCACGATCATTTTTTCGCGATCGACCTCCGCGAGATGCAGGGTCACGGATATGACCAGTGTTCTGCGGCGCGGTTTGACCTTGACTTCGCCACTGTAGCGTCCAGTGCCTTCCATGCTGGAAAACGCGTCATCCCGTATCGCCTTCAATGCGTCGGTTGACACTGCGCCGGACTCCGCATCGCCGAACCATTCGGCAAAGGCCGTGTTGTTGTAGATGATTGCAAGATCGTCAAAGCGCAGGATCGCGACGCCGACACCGATCGACTTGAGCAGATGTTCGTTGATCGACGTTACTGTCACGCCCGGCATCACGCGCCATCTTTCAGTATCAAGGCACGTTTCGAGTGGAACACGCGGGCGACCTCGGACACGTCGTCCTGATGCATGCCGTGCTGCTGCATCGCCTCACTCAGCAGATGAACGACTTCGTCGAACTCCTGCTCCGTAATGTGCAACCCGCGGTGGACATACGCCAGACGGTCGTCGGAAATTGCGACCGGACCGCCCATGATCGATGAAACGAACTTGGTCTGATGATCCATCAAGCGTGGCATATCGACGTCTTCGAAATGATGACCGACAATGTCGCTTTCGAGAACCAACTCGTAGAAGGTCATGACAACGCGGCTAACCGCACTGAAACCGCCGTATTTCTGAAAGGTGCTCGACATGCATTCTGATCCGAAGCGCACGCAAACAGTAAGGCCAAGTCAATTTCAGCGCAAGACAACACAAAGCGACCCTGAAACACCCGCAAAAAAGGCCGCTTCCGAAAGCGGCCTTTTCCGATTTGTTTTCGTGAAAACGCGTCAGCGCTTGGAGAACTGGAAGCTCTTGCGGGCTTTTGCCTTGCCGTACTTCTTGCGCTCCACGACACGGCTGTCGCGTGTCAGGAAACCTGCCGCTTTCAGCGCGCCACGCAGGGACGGGTCGTACAGTTGAAGCGCCTTGGAGATGCCGTGCTTGACGGCACCAGCCTGACCCGACAGACCTCCGCCCTTGACGGTCGCCACGACGTCGAACTGTCCGGTCGTGCCCGAAACCGAGAACGGTTGCGCGAGGATCATCTGCAGAACCGGGCGCGCGAAATACTCATTCTGCTGTTTCCCGTTCACTGTCACCTTGCCGGATCCCGGCTTGATCCACACACGTGCGACGGCGTCTTTCCGTTTGCCGGTTGCGTATGAGCGACCAAGATCATCACGGACTGGTTCGCGTACCGGGGCTGTTTCGATCTCTACCTCGGCAGCTTCGATCTTACCGTCTGCAGCGACGACGTCCAACTCGGCCAGCGTCTTGATTTCTTCAGCCATTCTCATGCACTCCGCGTATTTTTGCTGTTCATGGACTTCACATCCAGAACTTCGGGGCTTTGCGCCTCGTGTGGGTGGTCGCCCCCTGCATAGACACGCAGGTTGGTCATGATCTTGCGCGACAGGCGGTTGCCCGGCAGCATGCGCTTGACGGCGAGCGTCACGACGCGCTCGGGATGAGCGCCCTCGAGGATTTGCGCTTTGGTACGCGACTTGATCCCGCCCGGATGTCCGGTATGCCAGTAAAAGTTTTCCTCGCGCTTCTTGCCGGTCATCTGGATCTTGTCGGCGTTGATTACGATGACATTGTCACCACAATCCATGTGAGGCGTGTAGGATGGTTTGTGCTTGCCACGCAGCCGCGTGGCCACAATCGAGGCAAGGCGACCCAGAACAACGCCCTCGGCGTCGATCAGGATCCACTTCTTGTCGATGTCTGCGGGTGTTGCAGAGTAGGTTTTCATGGACGGTTCCCATTTGAGCTTGCCAGCAGACCGCTGACCGGCCCGCCGAAATTCGATTGCCGCGTTATAAACAAGCCCAACTGCGCGTCAAGCACAATAAATTCAAAAAAATACAATGATTACAGATATTTAAAAATTAGGTATCATTTTACCCCATAATGTATGCCCTGTCGCATACCGAAAGTGCACTGGTGTCGAAGATGTGGTGTCGAAAATCCGCTCAACCGCGCCCGACTTGTCAGCGTGAATGACCGGCAGTCTTGCCGTCTTGAACCGTCAGGCCGAACCGCCCTAACCGTCGGCTCCTGTTTTGTTTTTTGCAGGCGGAATCGAGTAAGTCAGAGTTGCGCGTGCGACCGGCATGTCCTGTCCTTCGGAATAGATCAGAACGTCGGATACACTGAGCTGCCGCCCCAATTTCAACAGTCTGGCCTTGGCGATGAGGTCAACGCCCGCTGCCGGTTTTCGCAGGAAATCGATGGAACAATTGGTCGTCACCGCCAGAGCCTCAGGCCCGATCCGGGCCATGGTCATGAAATAGGCGGCAACATCGGCCAGCGCGAACATCGAAGGACCCGAAATCGTCCCTCCCGGACGCAGGTGCCTCTCCCCGACATGCATTCGAACCTGCATGGTTTCAACGTCCAGCGCTTCTACCGTGAATTCGCCCTTTACCTGGGGGAAGACACTGGCGACAAAGGTTGTCAGCGCCTCTTGCGTCATCTTCAGTGTCATCGATCTATCCCCTCTTTGCCCAGGACGAAAAAGTCATCATGCGCGGTAAATGACAAGAAGCCACTTTGAAAAACAAAAGTTTTTCCATCCCTTTATTGTTTCCAGATCGGCAGTGCAGCGTTTCGACATTGCGCATTTCAAATCAGGCAAGACTGTGTCATTCATGGGGCACAGGATTTACACAACCGTGCGATTGGGTCGCCTGCGCGGGGACAGTCCCTCCAGATCAGCCTCTCACTGATCCGACATGTCCCCACAGGCGACCCCAAAATCCCGCCCCCATGACATGGCAAAAGCAAGCGACGTAGCGATGGCTTGCAAGGGCGCATGCGTTTCTCTACATCCCGCGGGATGAGCGACAGACTTCATATCGTCGGCGGCGGCATGGCCGGATCCGAAGCAGCATGGCAGGCGGCTCAGATGGGCGTTGATGTCGTTTTGCATGAAATGCGTCCGGGTGTCGGTACATTTGCGCATCAAACCGGTTTGCTCGGCGAGATGGTATGCTCGAACTCCTTTCGTTCCGACGATCACGAGCAAAACGCTGTCGGTTTACTGCATTGGGAGATGCGGCAGGCGGGCGGTCTCGTCATTTCCACTGCGGACAAACACCGCCTGCCCGCTGGCGGGGCGCTGGCGGTCGATCGCGAGACCTTCGCACAAACGATCACGGAGAGACTGTCATCGCATCCGCGCATTTCCGTTGAATATGGCGAGATCACCGAACTACCGCATCAGGATCGTTGGATTTTCGCCACCGGTCCGCTGACATCTTCGGCGTTGAGCGCCGCCATTGCCGCGGAAACCGGAGCAGATGCGCTGGCCTTTTTCGACGCGATCGCGCCCATCGTCTATTTCGACAGCATCGACATGACGCAAGCCTGGATGCAGTCGCGGTATGACAAGGGCGAGACGGAAGAAGAACGCACAGCCTATCTGAATTGCCCGATGGATCGGCAGCAGTACGAGGAGTTCATCGATGCGCTCCTCGCCGCGGAAAAAACGGAGTTCAAGGAAGGCGAAACGGCGGGGTATTTTGACGGCTGTCTGCCCATTGAAGTCATGGCTGAGCGTGGTCGGGAGACCCTGCGCTTTGGCCCGATGAAGCCCGTCGGGCTCACCAATCCGCACAGGCCGGATGAAAAGCCCTATGCCGTTGTTCAACTGCGGCGCGACAACAAACTGGGTACGCTCTATAATATCGTCGGCTTTCAAACCAAGATGAAGTACGGAGCACAAACATCGGTTTTCAAATTAAGTCCGGGACTTGAAGATGCTCGCTTTGCGCGGCTTGGCGGGATTCATCGAAACACGTTCCTGAATTCTCCGACCCTGCTGGATGGCAAGATGCGGTTGCGGTCACGCCCGAATATCCGCTTTGCCGG
>JASFFN010000236.1:0-4490 GCA_050124275.1 Roseobacter sp.
GAATTGTCGATATTGAACCGGCGGCACAGGGCGTCGAGCGACGCGGGAGAACCCGGAAATCGTTTGCGCGCCATATCGAGCGTGTCGATCGCCTGTTCCCACGGAATCTCGGGCAACCCCATCCATCTGAGTTCGGCGTTCAGGAATTTTATGTCGAAGGATGCGTTGTGAATTACCAGTTTTGCATCCCCGATGAAGTCCAGAAAAGCATGCCCGATTTCTGCGAACCTGGGTTTGTCACGCAGGAACTCATCTCCCAGACCATGCACCTGAAACGCCTCTTCCGGCATCGCGCGTTCAGGGTTGATATACTGGTGAAACGTGTTTCCGGTTGCCACGTGACCCATCAACTCGACGGCACCGATTTCGACGATCCGGTCGCCTGCTTCGGGATCGAAACCCGTGGTTTCGGTATCAAGTACCACTTCTCGCATGGATCAGACGCTCCCTTATCTCATCGACCACAGCCTGAACCTGTGCGCGTGCATGTTCAAGCGTATCCGTTTCTATGACGAAATCGGATCGGGCACATTTTTCGCTGTTCGGCATCTGTTTTTCCCGGATGCTTTCGAATTCCTCGCGGGTCATTGTGCCGCGGGCCAATACCCGTTTTTCCTGCTCTTCAGGCGAAACAGAGACACATGCCACTGCATCCATCTGGTTTTCCGACCCGGTTTCGAACAAGAGCGGGATGTCCAGAACCGCGATGTCCGCGACCGAGTGCTCGATGAAGGTTTTCCGGTCGGCCGCTACCAGCGGATGCACGATTCTTTCAATGGCCTTCAGAGCATCCGGTGTTTTCCGGATGATATCGCGAAGTGCATCACGGGATATCGTATCGTCGATGACCGCCGTGGGAAAAACCGTGCGCAGGGGTTCAACCGCCAAACCGTTTTTCCCGTAAAGGCGGTGGACGGCTGCATCAGCGTCCCACAGTGCGCAGCCGAGTTCTTCGAACATCTTGGCCGTGGTGGATTTACCCATTCCAATCGACCCGGTGAGACCCAACTTGAAAGTCACGCGAGGACCGCCCTGCGTGTGGCTTCGGTCACGTCGGGCCGGGTGCCGAACCAGCTTGTAAAACCCGGGACACCCTGATGCAGCAGCATACCGAGACCATCAACGGTCACGCAACCTCTGGCGGCGGCGAATTCCAGGAGCGCCGTTCTGAGCGGGTTGTAAACAAGATCGGTAACCACAGTGTCGGATCTCAGGTCATCCCACGTCATCGGCAGCGGCGGCTCTCCGACCATGCCAAGCGAAGAGCTGTTGACGATCAATCCGACCGACCCGAGGGTGCTTTCAGTTTCCTGCCAATCGATGACCCTGATTTTTTGGCCAAAAATCGATTGCAGGTTTTCAGCGCGCACTCTGGTTCTGTTTGTCAGAATGATTTGCGGAACCCCGGCGTCCAACAGGGCAACGATCACGGCTCTGGCCGCCCCTCCCGCGCCAAGAACCAGGGCCGGGCTTTCAGTGGCACGCCAGTCGGGGGCCCCTTCCCGCAGATTTTGCAGAAATCCGTAACCATCCGTATTGTCCGCTTCTATCGTTCCTTCCCGGCGAAAGGTAATGGTATTGGCAGCGCCAATGCGCGACGCTCTTTCCGACACATGATCGACGATTTTCAGGACCGCCTCTTTATGGGGGATGGTGACATTGACCCCGACAAAACCTGCCTTGGGCAGTGTTCGCAATACCTGTTCGAGATCGTCTGCCGCCACTTCCATCGGCACGTAGAACCCTTTCAATCGATAGGTGTCGAGCCAGTGCCGGTGGAGAAGCGGTGACTTTGAATGGGCAATCGGCGCGCCAATCACGCCGGCCAGTGGAATATCGGGCGTCTTCATCGCTCAAGGTCTCCTCGCAGGGTGAGGTAGGACAGAAGCTCGAGCAAAGGCAAGCCGAGGACCGTGAAATAGTCGCCATCGATTCTTGAAAAAAGGCGCACACCTTCCTCTTCCAGTTTGTACCCGCCAACGGAATGGCGAATGCTCTCCCAGTTCCGATCCATGTAGCCGTCGAGAAATTCATCGGAAATATCGTGCATCCGTAAACGCACGGTGCCCACATGCCGCCAGATCGGGTTTCCGTCCTCGCAGATGACGGCGGCCGAATGCAACATGTGGCGATCGCCCCGCAAGGCTTTCAGGTGACCCAGCGCTTCGTCACGCGAATGCGGTTTTGATATGAGACTGCCCCGGTGATCAAGAACCTGATCGCATCCGAGAACAAGATGTCCCGGGTTTTTCTCGCTTACCTTTCGCGATTTGATCTCGGCGAGGGTGTCGGCAATATCCCGCGGCGGGGCCTGCTCAGCCAGCAAGGACTCTCGCACGCTGTCTTCATCGATCCGCGCCGGTTCAACGGAGTACTCCACCCTCGATTGTGACAGCAATCTGCGCCTTATCTCGGAACCGGATGCAAGAATGAGCGGTTGCGTCATGTGAATAAACCTGTGTGCAGGAGCGGTAGACGGTCAATGACTGTCTGAGGGAAAAAGTTCTGGATGGAAAGTGTTACGGCACATTGTGTTTTTCGGGCGCAGTTACGCCCGCTCTTTCCAAAGAGGCAAAAGGATAAAACCCGCTTTGGGATAACATGGCATATGAAATTCCATCCACAGTTTAATCCCGGACAATTGGTTCTGAGATACTCACTTAACAATTTGATTTTAATTATGAAAAGTTAAATTTCTCACGTCTTCATTAACTTCTTGGTAAGACTTGTCCCTGAGTATAAGTCAGCGGAAAATTCATTAATCCACAGAACCGCGCGACACTACTAACACATCATCCTTTTATCTTCTTTCATATATTTATAAGTGTTCTCCGGAAACGGAGTGCGTGATGATCGATTTTCTGATTTACGGATATCCTTGGATCAAGGCATTTCATATTATGTCAGTCATTGCCTGGATGGCGGGACTGTTCTATCTGCCGAGACTTTATGTGTATCATGTTGAACAGGTTGGCGTTCAGGGAGATACCCATGTGATGTTCCAGACCATGGAACGCCGCTTGCTTCGTGCCATCATGAACCCCGCGATGATCGCGACGTGGGTCTTCGGCCTCTGTCTGATGTTTACACCGGGGATCGTGGACTGGACGATGATCTGGCCCTGGACAAAGGCATTCGGTGTTCTGAGCATGACGTGGTTTCATCATTGGCTGGGTCTCCGGCGCAAGGACTTTGCAAAATCCGAGAATACACTGACCGGCCGCCAGTATCGGATGATGAATGAAGTACCCACGCTTCTGATGATCCTCATCGTGCTTTCGGTCGTTCTGAAATATTGAATCATTTGACACGGTCCCAAACCGCCGCTAAGCCGTGTCTACCACCCCGTCCGGGGATGGAGTTGACCTGACATACTGCAACCTTCTCTCCGATGTTCGCGTCGGACACGTCTGGATGTTCCCATGAGTTCCGAAATTTCCGACATCACTTCTGAAAAACTGAATTTGGCTGATCTCAAGCGGAAAAGCCCCAAGGATCTGCTGTCGATGGCGGAGGATCTGGAGATTGAAAACGCCTCGACTATGCGAAAAGGCGAAATGATGTTCCAGATTCTGCGCGAGCGTGCAGATGAAGGATGGGAGATTTCCGGCGACGGTGTACTGGAAGTGTTGCAGGACGGCTTTGGTTTCCTCCGCTCGCCTGAGGCCAACTACCTGCCGGGTCCCGAGGATATCTATGTGTCTCCCGAAATGATCCGCAAATATTCGTTGCGCACGGGCGATACGATCGAGGGGATCATCAAGGCGCCGGATGACAACGAACGCTACTTTGCGCTCTTGGATGTGACACAAATCAATTTTGAAGACCCGGACAAAGCGCGGCATAAAGTTGCTTTTGAGAACCTCACGCCACTTTACCCTGATGAACGGCTCACGATGGAAATCGACGATCCGACCGTGAAGGACCGCTCCGCGCGGATCATTGACTTGGTTGCGCCTATCGGCAAGGGACAGCGTTCCCTGATCGTGGCGCCGCCGCGTACGGGTAAGACGGTTTTGCTGCAGAACATCGCAAACTCCATCGAGCGCAATCATCCCGAGTGTTATCTGATCGTTCTGCTGATTGACGAGCGTCCCGAGGAGGTCACCGATATGCAGAGGTCGGTTAAAGGAGAAGTCGTTTCCTCGACCTTTGACGAACCGGCAACACGGCACGTGGCGGTTTCGGACATGGTTATTGAAAAGGCCAAACGTCTTGTCGAGCACAAGCGTGATGTCGTCATCCTGCTCGATTCCATCACCCGTCTCGGCCGCGCCTTCAACACTGTGGTGCCGTCCTCCGGCAAGGTGCTGACTGGCGGTGTCGACGCGAACGCCCTGCAAAGGCCCAAGCGGTTTTTCGGTGCAGCGCGCAATATCGAAGAAGGCGGTTCTTTGACGATTATCGCCACGGCACTGATCGAGACGGGCAGCCGGATGGATGAGGTCATCTTTGAAGAATTCAAAGGCACAGGTAACTCCGAGATCGTG
>JASFFN010000237.1:0-4488 GCA_050124275.1 Roseobacter sp.
GCGGTTCTGGACCGCTTCGAAGGCGTCCTGCTCGCATTCGAAAACGCGGGCCGGTCCGGTGAAGGACAATTGCTCTTCAGCCATGCCGGCGATCTTCACGATGGCGCCGTCCGGGGCCAGATTGCCTTTCAACCCGACAACGCCGCCGGTCTTCGAAAGGGGTGTTTCGACCGGGTAGATCACGCGCCCGTCGGCTTCGAGGCTGACTTTGTCCAACTCCTCACCGATCGAATAGCCCGTCACCGTCATGCAATCCTCGTGAATGAGGCCCGCCTTGCGCAATTCCTTCATCACGACGGGCACGCCACCCGCTTCGTACATGTCCTTTGCCACATACTGGCCGCCGGGTTTCAGATCGACAAAATAGGGCGTGTCGCGGAAGATCTCGCAGACGTCATCGAGGAAAAAGTCGATGCCGGCTTCGTGCGCCATCGCAGGCAGGTGCAGACCGGCGTTTGTCGAGCCGCCGGTGCAGGCCACTATGCGCGCCGCGTTTTCAAGTGACTTGCGCGTGACGATGTCCCGGGCGCGAATGTTCTTTTCGATCAGGTTCATGACCGCCGCACCCGACGCTTCGGCATAGGCGTCGCGGCTTTCGTAGGGCGCGGGCGCGCCGGCGGAGTTGGGCAGCGCCAGACCAATCGCCTCGGAGACACAGGCCATCGTGTTGGCGGTGAACTGGCCGCCACAGGCACCGGCGGAGGGGCAGGCAACCGCTTCGAGTTTTTCCAGCTCGCAGGTCGTCATATTGCCGGCCTGATGCTGGCCGACGGCTTCGAACACGTCCTGCACGGTGACGTCCTTGCCGTTCAGGCGCCCCGGCAGGATCGATCCCCCGTAAAGAAAAACCGACGGTACATTGAGCCGGATCATGGCCATCATCATCCCGGGCAGGGATTTGTCGCAGCCGGCCAGTCCGACGAGGGCATCGTAGCAGTGCCCGCGCATTGTCAGTTCCACCGTGTCCGCGATCGCTTCGCGCGAGGCCAGCGACGAGCGCATGCCTTCATGACCCATTGCGATGCCGTCCGTGACGGTGATGGTGGTGAATTCCCTTGGTGTGCCGAACTGGCGCTTTACGCCCATCTTGACGGCCTGTGCCTGGCGGTTGAGCGCGATATTGCAGGGGGCCGCCTCGTTCCAGCATGTCGCAACGCCAACCAGCGGCTGGTGTATTTCTTCCTCCGTCATGCCCATGGCGTAGTAATACGAGCGGTGCGGCGCGCGGGCGGGCCCCTCGGTGACGTGGCGGCTGGGCAGTCTGGATTTGTCGAAGCGCGGTGTAGACATGGATCTCTCCCCCTGAACGAGTTTTGCAACGGAATAGCCAACCCCCCTTCGGCCCGCAAGACAGAAGCTGATCGGTCCAGCGCGCTTGTATTGGATCGGAGGCAAGCCTAAGTTGCACCTCAGGCGCTAACAGCCATTGCTCTGCGGGTCCAGTCGGCCTGTCCATAGGCACCAGACGAAAGCCGGTTTATGGAACCCTCGATATTTTCATTCATCTGGAAGTATTCCAAGCGCGAGCAGTTGTTTTTGCTTTTGTTCACGGTTTTTACGTTCCCGTTCCTTTACGCGACGCTGGAGTTGCCGAAACGGATCATCAACGACGCAATAGGTTCCGAAACGGCGATTGTGGATCTTTGGTCCGGCATCGAGGTGTCGCAGACAGAATTCCTGCTCATCCTCTGCGGTCTGTACCTCGCGGCCGTGCTCGCTCACGGATTGCTCAAAATGCGGCTCAACACCATGAAAGGCGTTCTGGCGGAGCGTCTGCTGAGGCGTTTCCGCTTCCAGCTGGTTGGTCGTATGATGCGGTTCCCGAACGCCTATTTCCGCAGCACCAGTCAGGGTGAATTGGTGTCCATGGTCACATCCGAGGCCGAACCGATGGGAGGCCTGATGGGCGACGCGGTGGCGCAGCCCGTGTTTCAGGCCGGTCAGATGCTGATCATCGTCGTTTTCCTCTTTGCTCAGAGTGTATGGTTCGGCCTTGCGGGAATTGCGCTGATCCCCCTGCAGGCGTGGCTCATCCCGATGCTGCAACGTCAGATCAACCAGTTGAACAAGAAACGGATCGTGCAGGTTCGAGCCTTTGCGTCAGAAATCGGCGAGACCGCTGCCGGCATCACGGACCTGCGCACGAATGGCGGCTGGCGATACAGGTTGGCGCTTTTCACCGACCGTTTGGGAAATCTGTTCAACATCCGCTTCCAGATCTATCAGAAAAAATTCTTCATGAAGTTTCTGAACAACTTCATTACCCAGCTGACACCGTTCTTTTTCTATTCTGTCGGTGGCATTCTGGCAATCCGCGGCGACATCACCGTTGGTGCGCTGGTCGCGGCACTTGCGGCATACAAGGACCTGTCCAGCCCCTGGAAGGAACTCCTCGCCTATTACAATCAGGTGCAGGACATGTCCCTGCGCTGGCAGATCGTAACCGAACGTTTTGACCCGAAAGACATGATTGATGCGCACCTGTTCGAAGGGCACCCGGAAGACATACCGCATCTGGATGGAGATATATCTCTGCACAACGTGACGGTCCGCAATGCGGACGGCAACCCGGTCCTTGAAGACATATCGCTGGACATACCGGCCGGATCGCGCGTTGCGATCAAGACCAGCAGTCAGATGGAACGGACGGCCTTTGCCGAATTGCTGACGAGAGAAGTATTGCCGGTGCGCGGGGACATCACGATTTCAGGCAAAAAACTGAATGAACTGCATCAGGCGGTGATTGCGGCACGCGTCGGTTACGCACACTCACGGCCCCACTTCTTTGACGGCACATTGGGCGACAACCTTCTGATGCCACTGAAGCCAAGCCCGAAAATGCTGCCGGACGGAAAGGATAAGAAAGATCTCTGGGTCAGCGAAGCCGAAAGAACCGGCAATAGTGTGGACAGCCCGCGCGCCGACTGGCTGCATCCGGAGATTGCGGGGCTCAAGGACGCAGACGAGATTCGCGGCTGGTGGTTCAACCTTGTCGAGGCGATGGGCATCGACAACTTCATGTTCCGGCGCATGCTGGGGTCTCGCATGGTACCGGAACAGCATCCCGAATTGGCCAGGAGTCTCGTTGCGCTTCGCGATACGGTTTGGAAAAAATTGCAGGAGCGCGGTCTGGCGGAGCTGGTGAACCGCTTTGATCCCAAGGAGTTCAACCCTTCTATTCCGCTTGGCGGCAACCTGATGTTTGCGTCGCCTAAGATTGATATATCGCAAAAGGGGCTTGCGTCCGAGCGCGATTTCCTCGCGCTGGTTTCCGACGTCGGGCTGGCCGAGAAGGGCATCGCGATATCCCAGACCCTGATCGAAACGTTGCACCAGACATTTGGAATGGACGGTACGCAACATCCGTTGTTCACGGCTTTGGGGATCGACGAAGAACTCTACGAGCAACTGGTCGACATTGCGAAGCGCCGGGAGGAGAAAGGAGATCAGGCGATCAGCGAGGATGAATTCGCCCTCTTGCTGACGGTACCCTTTGCATTCACGGCCGAGCAGATCGGCCCGGGCTTTCCCGAGAGCTTCAAACAGGAAATCCTTGAGATCCGGGCGCAGAAAGGCGCCGAAATGCGCGAACGGATGAAGGACCTCTTTGTTCCGGTGACACCGGAGAACTACCTGCCGCGGCTGACGCTGATGGAGAATGTTCTCTATGGCAGGATTTCGGCCATCGCGGGCGTCCAGGGTGAACTGATCGAGGATATCGTGGCTGAAGTGGTCGAAGAGCATGGCCTGAAACGTCAGGTCGCCGAAACAATTCTTGATGCAAGGATCGGTCTCGGGGGGTCCAACATGGGGAACATATTCCAGGAACGGGCAGCTTTCTCTCGCGCCGGTATCAAACGGCCGGATATCCTCATCCTGGATCAGGCCCTGGCGAGCCACGACGCAACCGCACGCAAAAGGGCCCGCGCGCGGCTCGAGCAGCTGTTGCCCAGGACCACTTTGCTCTTTCTGGAGGATAACTTCGAAAATCCAGAGGCTTACGATATGTATGTCGAGATCCAGAATGGCCGGATCAATGGTGCGTCCGAGGTGGAGGAAAGGAACGAAGGCGACAGCGGATCGGATGATCTGCGACGCAAGATCAGAGCGATCTCGCGGACCGAGCTTTTTGCCAATCTGGATGCCCGCAACCAGCGCCTGCTTGCCTTTGCGGCGCAGTGGTATTCGGCGCCCAAGGGCAAGCGAATTTTCTCGATGGGGGAGCGGGCCGATGCGGCCTACCTTTGTCTTTCGGGCCGGGGCGTTCTGAGCTATGTCGACAATCGTGGAGACCGGCGCGACGTGACAGCGGTCGAGCCGGGACGGCTCATAGGTGATCTGGCCATCATTCTGGATGAACCGCGCCAACTCGATCTGATCGCGGAAGAAGACACCCAGTTCCTGCGCATCGGTGCAGAGCAGTTCAAAGCGGTGATTGGGGATGATCCGGAAGTCCTGATGATCCTGCTAAAGACTGTCGCCAGCCAT
>JASFFN010000238.1:0-4488 GCA_050124275.1 Roseobacter sp.
GGCTGTCTGTACGGACAGGTTCCAGAGGTTTCGTGGCGTGAGAAAGGCGCCAAACCCGTTAAAGATCGCCCCGTAGAAATGAAATCCGGTCCAGATCAGGGCCAGTGCGCCGATCATGCCGAGCAACCGCGTATCGAGCTCGGTTTCGCGGATGAAACGGGAAACCATGCCTTCGCGATGGTCGGTGCCCGCTTCAGTGTCCGTGGTCTGATCTGTCATGATTTTTCCTTTTCAGGAATTTGGGTCCGCGGATCACAGTGACGTCCGCGCCTTCAGGCAATTGTCTTGCTCAATGGTTAGTGGGTTGCTCCGGCGGTATTGACCGCCGGAGCAGATGAGTCAGCAGCCGGCGGTGCCGTCCAGAGCACCTGCGCAGGCTTTTTCCTGACTGATGTGACCCGCGTCAATGGCCAGGCTCAGGTTGCCATTGGTGATCGGTGTCGGGTCAAGGAAGATGGCGTTCATCTCCACACCCTTTTCGCCGCCAGACCATTTGACCGCATGCTGGATGTCTTCCATGGCCGTGCCTTTCGCCAGTTCGACGGCAATGTGTCCGGCGCGTGCGCCAAGATCGCGTGCGTTTTTCCAGACCGACACGACCTGCTCGCCCCGCGCGACCCGGTTCAGGGCAGCGTGGTCACCGTCCTGGCCACCGACCGGAACGTTGAGACCTTGTGCGGCCAGAGCGGCAATCGCGCCGCCCGCCATGCCGTCGTTTTGCGCCAGAACAGCATCTACCGCGTTGTTGTTCGCCGTCAGGATCTGTTCCATGTTCTTCTGCGCGTTGTCGGGTTTCCAGCCATCGGTAAAGGCTTCGCCGACAATCTTGATGTTTCCGGCTTCAACATCTGGCCCAATGACTTCCATCATGCCTTCGAGCAGGAACCCGGCGTTCGGGTCGCCCTTGTCGCCCTTGATGATGGCGTAGTTGCCCGTGGGCTGCTTTTGTTTGATGGTTTCCGCGATGATGCGTCCCACGCCCTTGTTGTCAAACGTCAGGTAAAAAGCGCGCTCGTCCTCGATCAACCGGTCATAACCGATCACCGGGATACCCTCCGCTGCGGCTTTGTCGACAGCGGGTCCGATGGCGTCCTTGTCCATCGCCAGGATGATAAGCGCGTCTGCACCCTGAGCGATCAGCGCCTCGACATCCGTGAGCTGTTTTGCGGCGGAGGCCTGTGCGTCTGCCGACATGTAGGTCGCGCCATCGGCCAGAATGGCGGCTTTCATCGCCGCCTCGTCGGTTTTCCAGCGTTCTTCCTGGAAGTTGGACCAGCTTACGCCGATCTTGATGTCCTGAGCTTGAGCAAAAGTGGTTGTGGCAAGCGTTGCGATGGACAGCGATGCTGCCGCCAGTAGTTTGTTCATAATTTCCTCCCGTTGGTTCCCGTTTTGTCGCATGATGGCGTACGGGTCTGAGTCGATTTACAGTCCACATGTTTATTCTGCGCAAAGTTTATTTCAAGTGTCAAAATAAAAATCTGTCTATTTTTTGCATTCAGCACAACTTTTCATAATTATACTTGAAAACCGCCTTGATTTCAGTGAATTTGTGATCGGGGAGGCTTTTTAATTTTGGTCAGCGAAATAAATATCTCTAATGATTGTGCTGATCTGCCGCGTGGTTGCGGTCCTTTGCTGCTCGGGGCCACTGACTCCGGTCCGCCTTTGAAACAACAGATATTCGAGTATGTCAGGGCGCAGGGGAGCGCGGCCAGGGCCGACATAACCCGCGCTCTGGGCATCAGCCCGGGGTCGGCAACGACGCTTACCGCCGATTTGATCGCCAGCGGGCACCTGCGCGAAATCGAAGGTGAACACCGTGAAAGCGCGCGCGGGCGTCCGAGGGTCGCGTTGGAAGTAGTGCCGGAAGCCGCCTATGTCATCGGGATCAAGCTTTCCTTCAGTCGTCATACGGCTGTTCTTTCGGACTTCGCCGGCAACGTTATCGCCGACACGTCTCTCGCGTCCGGTGAGCACCGGCGCCCTGTCGCACAGGCGCTCGACGAAATAGCATTGCTGATCAAAAAGCTTCTGAACGCCACCGGGACGCATGAGCGTCAGGTGAGCGCAGTCGGCGTTGGTCTGCCCGGGATGATTGACCATGCGACGGGCACGGTGGTCTGGTCGCCTTTGGTCGAGGCGCCGGGCGATGATTTCGCGGTGGGTTTCGCCCGGCACTTCAGTGCGCCTCTGCTGCTCGACAATGATGCGAATATGCTTACGCTGTCCGAATTGTGGTTCGGTCAGGGCCGTGCCCAGTCTGACTTTGCCGTAGTGACGGTGGAGCGCGGTGTCGGCATGGGGCTGGTCTTGCGCAACCAGCTTTATCGCGGCGCACACGGCATGGGGCTGGAACTGGGCCATACCAAGGTCCAACTGGATGGCGCGCTTTGCCGATGTGGTCAGCGTGGCTGTCTTGAAGCCTATGTTGCGGATTATGCGCTTCTGCGCGAAGCGCCAACAGCCCTCGGACAGGCATTCGATCCCGCACAGACGACAGAGCAGACTCTTGCCACGCTTCTGGAAAAGGCGGCATCGGGCCATGCGGCATCGTCTGCCATTATCCGCCGCGCCGGGCGGTATCTGTCTCTTGGACTATCCAACGTCGTGCAACTCTTTGACCCGGAGTTGCTCATCCTTTCAGGACAGAGGATGCAGCAAGACTATTTCTGCGCCGATGAGATGATGGACAGGATGATGAAACTGAGTCTGACCGAAGGACGCAAACCATTCAGGGTAGCGGTGAACGATCCCGACGATCTGGTCTGGGCGCGCGGCGCCTCAGCGCTGGCCTTGTCCTCTGTTACGGCCTCTCTCGTTCCGGGCGTGCGCGCTGCATGAGGTGCGTTGCGCTTTTTGCTTTTCTTTTTGCGCAGGAGGCGCTTGCCGGCGTTGACTTTGAAAACCGCTCGGATGCACTGCCCGATCATCGGTACGAGGGTGGCTGGGAGCATTTCGTCGGCGGCGGACTCGCCGTCTTCGATTGCAATGATGATGGACTCCCGGATGTTTTTGCGGCTGGAGGCGCATCGTCCGCCACGCTGATCATCAACAACGGTCGGTTCCAGTTTTCTAAAGGAGACCTGCCGGAGCTAAGAGGGGTCACAGGGGCCTATCCCATCGATCTGAATGGCGACGGAATAAAGGATCTGTTCGTCCTGCGCGTCGGCCGGAATGTCGCCCTCAAGGGGCTTGGACAATGTGCCTTCGCGATCGCGGACGATGAGCTAGGGCTTTCGGAAAGCGATGCCTGGAGCACGGCTTTCAGCGCCTGGTGGGCGCCGGGTGACAGGCGTCCGACACTGGTCATCGGTAATTATGTCGACAGAAACGATCCGGACGGCCCGTTTGAAGCCTGCGACGACAATGAAATTCTGGTGCCGGAAGACTCCGGATACCGGCGCGAGATTTTACGGCCCGGATACTGCCCCCTGTCGATCCTTGCCGCGGAAGACGCGCGTGGGCGCCTGTCGCTGAGGCTGTCGAATGATCGGCACTATTATGTGCGCGCGGGTCATGAGCAAATGTGGGATATTGCGGCGCAACGTTTTCTGACGGAGGAGGACGGTTGGCAGAATGTCGCTCTCTGGGGCATGGGTATTGCGAGCCGTGATCTGACCGGCGATGCGCGCGACGAAGTCATGTTGACCTCGATGGGCGATCAGGTCTTGCAGATCGCCCAGAACGACGGAACGTACAAAGCCGCACCATATGCGATCGGCACCTACGCGCAGCGCCCGCATGTCGGGGGCGATGGGCGCCCGTCGACAGGCTGGCATGCCGAATTTGGCGATGTCGACAATGATGGCAGGGCCGATCTTTTCATCGCCAAGGGAAATGTCGATCAGATGCCGGGTCTGGCGACGCGCGATCCCAACAATCTGCTCATGCAAAATGAAGATGGCAGTTTTCGCGAGGTTTCGGTGGAGGCGGGGGTGGCATCGATGGCGCGTTCCCGCGGCGGCGCGCTGGCTGATTTCGACGGAGATGGCCGGTTGGATCTGATCGTGTCGAACCGGCGCGCGCCGCTCGAGCTTTACCGCAACGTGACGCCCGACGCCGGAAACTGGGTGCGCGTGGAGCTGTCTCAGAAAGGTGGCAACCGCGACGCGATCGGGGCGCGGATCACCGTGCGCGCGGGCGCCACGTCACAGACGGTTCAGCGGGTGATCGGTGGCGGGCACGCCGGCGGCCAGTTGTTGCCGCTTCACTTCGGTATCGGTGACGCTGAAGCGGCGGTGATTTCGGTGCGCTGGCCGGATGGCAGCGAAACGCAAGCGAATGCGGCTGCGAACAGTTTTCAGCGCATCGAAAATCCCTAGGGAACCGGCAGCCCGCTCGGTACCGACGCAGGGATCCCCAAACGGCCGTTCAGTGCGATAGGGTCGGTCAGCGTGTCCAGAAAAGCCAGGAGTGCGGCAATATCTTCCGACGACAGGTCTGCACGGGGCATGGTCGATGCCTTGGCAATCGCGTTTCGCTGGT
>JASFFN010000239.1:0-4464 GCA_050124275.1 Roseobacter sp.
GGTGTTCCCGGAGCACAGTGATCCGCCATGGATTTGCGGATCTTCAGGGCCGTGGCGGTCGAGCCGGTAAAGGCCACGCCGTTGACGCGCGCGTCGCCGGTCAGCATCGCGCCGACATCTCCGCCACCGGGCAACAGTTGCAAAGCCGACCGCGGCACCCCCGCCTCGTGCAGCAGTGAAACGGCCAGGTGAGCAATAAGCGGCGTCTGTTCCGCAGGCTTGGCGAGCACCGCATTCCCTGCCGCTAGTGCGGCACTGACCTGACCGCTGAAGATCGCCAGCGGAAAGTTCCAGGGAGAGATACAGACAAAGGTGCCGGCAGGCGGCGTATCCGTCGCCTGCGCCGCGTAGTAGCGCAGAAAATCAACGGCTTCCCGCAGTTCCGCGACACAGTCCGGTAGCGACTTGCCTGCTTCACGTGCCAGCAGCGCAAAGACCTCGCCGTAGCGGTCTTCCATAAGGTCGGCAGCGCCTTCGAGTATGGCGCGTCGCTCGGCAAGGGGGGCCGCCCAGTGGCGCGCGCCTTTGAATGCCTTGTCGATGTCCGTCTTCGTGGCGTGTCTGACGGATCCGGGCGAGAGATACGGTTGCGCCGGATTTTCCACGGGCACCGCCTTGGCCTCGTTGTCACTGTCTGCATCGCCGAGGAGCGGCGCGGCCTGCCACAAGGTCTTCGCATGTTCCGCCCGCGCTGCGTCGATCGCTGAAAGCGTGGGCGTGTGGGTCAGGTCGAACCCCTTGGCATTGGCGCGCAGGGGCAAAAACAGCTCCGGCCCGCGTCGAATGGCTGGGGCGGCTACTTTCGCAAGTGTTTCGAAAGGGTCGGCTGCCACGACTGACGCCGGAACAGTTGCGTCCACGATCTGATTGACGAAACTGGAATTCGCGCCGTTCTCCAGAAGGCGACGAACCAGATAGGCCAGCAGGTCCCTGTGCGCCCCGACAGGTGCATAGATCCTGCACCGGGTCTTGTGCTTTTTCAGGACAATCCCGTGCAGGGTTTCGCCCATGCCGTGCAGCCGCTGGAACTCGAAGCGCGTCGGATCGTCGGCCATCTGCAGAATGGCGGCGACCGTATGGGCGTTGTGCGTGGCGAACTGCGGATAGATGCGGTCCGTCATGCCAAGCAGTTTTTTGGCGTTGCAGATGTATGAGACGTCCGTCGCCGCTTTTTGCGTAAAGACGGGAAATCCATCGATCCCGGCGACCTGGGCCCGTTTGATTTCGGTATCCCAGTAGGCACCTTTGACCAGTCGCACCATGATCCTGCGGTCATGTCGCTTCGCCATGTCGTAAAGCGTATCGATGACCGTGCCGGCGCGCGGTCCGTAGGCCTGCACGACAATCCCGAAACCGTCCCAGCCGGCCAGTGCAGGCTCCGCCATCACCTGCTCGATGACATCGATCGACAAGGCCAGCCTGTCGGCCTCTTCCGCGTCGACATTGAGGCCCATGCCGGCTGACTTTGCCAGCAAAGCCAGAGCGCGCAGGCGCGGCACCAGATCGGTCATGACCGCGTCTTCCTGCGCAATCTCGTAACGCGGATGCAGCGCCGACAGTTTGACGGAAATCCCCGGGTTTTGTCGGATGTCGTCCTGCGAGCAGCCCGATGCAATGGCCGAAATCGCGTTGCTGTAGCTCAGATGATACCGCTTAGCATCCGCATCGGTACGAGCCGCTTCGCCCAACATGTCATACGAGTAGGTATATCCCTTTTTTTCCATGTTCGCAGCACGTTGCATCGCGGACTTGATGTTTTCACCGAGCACGAACTGACGCCCCATTTCCTTCATCGCCCGGCTGACGGCGGTGCGGATCACTGGCTCGCCAAGGCGTTTTATGGCGGCGCGCAGGTGCCGGACGGGGCCGGGTTGGTCATCCTCGAGCACCCGGCCTGTGAGCATCAGCGCCCACGTCGACGCATTCACGAGGCTCGAGGTCGAATGCCCCAGATGTTTTCCCCAATCGGAGGGCGCGATCTTGTCTTCGATCAACGCGTCGATGGTATCGGCATCGGGCACGCGCAAAAGCGCTTCGGCGAGGCACATCAGCGCAATCCCTTCATCCGTCGAGAGACCGTATTCCGCCAGGAAAACCTCCATCAGCCCGGGGGCGCTGGTTTCGCGGATTTCATTGACCAGTTGCTCGGCGCTGCGGGAGATGTCCGCTCGCATTTCCGCGCTGATTGCCGCGGAATTTATCAATTCCCGCAAGATGTCGTCCGGGTTTGCGTAGGTCTTGCTGTCGATCTGGTAGCGAAGGGAGGGGAACATGTCGTGCATTGTCAAACATCCATGTGCGATGTTTGGCTAGATTAACACGTAAACTCAGGTCATATTTCCTTCATTTGGCGGAATCAAAGGACAAAATTTGAAAAACCGAGATACCAAAAGTCAAAACGAGCAGTTGAGCCTTGATCGTTTCGACCTCGCGATTCTGTCCGTTCTGGCGGAGGATGCCCGCATCAGCATCACCGATCTCGCGCAGCGCATCGGGTTGAGCAAATCTCCCACGCAGGCCCGGCTCCGTCGGCTTGAAAGCACAGGGATCATCATCGGGTACCGGGCCCTGCTGGATCCGATACGACTTGGGTTGGATCACGTGGCTTTTGTCGAAGTGCGCCTGTCGGACACGCGGGAAGCCGCCCTGACGGCCTTCAACGACGCGATTGCGAGAATTCCCGAGATCGAACAGGCGCATATGATCGCCAGCCATTTCGACTATCTTTTGAAAGTCCGGACAGGTGATATGGCGCAGTACAGGAAATTTCTGGGCGAAACGATCTCCGCGCTTCCCTACGTCGCAAACACCTCGACTTATGTCGCCATGCAGGCGGTGAAAGAGATGATGCTGGCAGAAGGTGCTTGACCTGTCGCGTAGACGCGACATTCTTGCTGCATGAGAAAACTTGTGCTCGCTTTTACCCTTATCGCTTCGCCGGCATGGGCAGAGTGTCCCGCCGCTCCTGATATATCCGAAGAACTGGACAATCTGATTGTGGAAATTCATGCCGTGGAGAGCGACATGGCGGCACGTGAAGTTTCCGCGCGGATGTGGGAACTATGGCTGCGCGCGCCGGATGAAACGGCCCAGGTATTGCTCGATACAGGGATGCGCGCGCGCGCAGGTTTCGACTTTATCAGAGCGCTGTCGGCCTTCGAGCGGCTGGTCGCGTATTGCCCAGCATATGCCGAAGGCTACAACCAGCGGGCTTTCGTGTATTTTCTCGCCGAAGATTACGACAAGGCGCTGACAGATCTGGATCGCGCGCTGGAATTGTCCCCGAAACACGTCGGTGCCGGGTCCGGGCGCGCCCTGACACTGATGAACCTCGGGCGGATCGGGGAGGCCCGCGTGCAACTGCTGTCGGCGCTCGAGCATAATCCGTGGTTGTCGGAACGCTTTCTGCTGGAGGCGGGCGGGCCGCTTGCGCCCAAGGCGCAGGACATCTGAGCAAATAGCTTTAGCGCTGCAGGTCGGGACGCAATTCGGGTTTACTCGAGATGCGACATCTGGAAGAAAGAACATCGCTTCGGCCCCCCTGATGTTCGATCGCCAAAAGGTCAACATCGCAACGGGATGGCCGTGCGACGTACTACAGCGTCGTGACTTGCCCGCGTGGTGGAATGGTAGACACAGGGGACTTAAAATCCCCAGACCGAGAGGTCGTACCGGTTCGAGTCCGGTCGCGGGTACCACTTAAAAAACAAGGGAGTAAAGCCATATTTAGCAGGGGAAAACGCACCCCCAAAAGGACAGATTCCGACTTGTGAAAATCCACCAGAAGCCATCAAAAGTCAGCAACAACCACGATCACGCGTGTATCTTCTGTGCACTTTGTTTTTGATTGTCGGCAGTGGGCCGAGGTGCTGGAACACTCCGACCCGACAAAATGCAACTGTTCGGGAGCTGCAAAAGACTATTACCAACAAACCATCAGCACGCGCGCGAGCCTGAAACATTTACGCGATGCGCCTGAGGCTGGCGTGCGCAGTGATCTGCGCGACCGTATTCCCGTGCCGTTCATTGATACCTGGAAGCCGTGTTGGCGCAGCAGCTTCTGGTAATCGTGGGAATAGTTTCGGCTGCCGCGGTCCGCGTGATGGATGCAGCCTTTCGGCGGCTGGCGTAGCGAGATGGCCATCTTCTGTACCCGGATCGCCGGGTCGCGTTCCATGCGATTGCTTGCCGCCCAGCCGATCAACCGCATGAGACGGCGCTTGCCGCGCGTTGGGTGTGAAATCGAGACGCTTGTTAAGCGGTCTGTAAGAACTGACCTGTAGGACGTCACGAGTAAATCTTGACTGCGCAAGAGAAACGACGGCGCGGCCGGATTCCTATCTGTTCGCAAGGGGATCAGTTCATGACACTTCTGCTAGGTACTGCATTTAAAGAGAGTCCGGTGAATACTCTGTTCTTTAAATGCACACTCATCATCATGGTATGCGTGATCTCAGTGGTCGC
>JASFFN010000240.1:0-4464 GCA_050124275.1 Roseobacter sp.
GTTCGACAGTAACGATCTATGCCGCCGGGTTTGGCACTGTCGGGATCCTGACGGCCGCGGGCGTTTTCGGGCTGACCACCTTTCCCATCTACTCCGTCGCAGCAGCGCATGCGCATGACTTTGCCAGCGACGACGAAAGGGTCGAGCTCTCAGCCGCCTTGATGTTCTACTTCGCTCTGGGTGCCATCGCCGCACCTTTCATCGCTTCCTTGCTGATCGAAGCTTACGGACCGCGAGCGTTGTTCCTGATGATCGGCGCGGGCCATGCGGTTCTCGTGCTCTTTGGCCTGCTGCGCATGCGCGTGCGTCCAAGCCCTGAGGACCGCACCCGCTACACCTACGCGCCACGCACCTCATTCCTGATCGGGCGGCTCACGGGAAAAATCAGGACGCCGAAGCGCCCGGATTGAATTTTCGACGTGGCCCTCGGGCGTCGGCTGCGGTAGAGCACTGCAGGAACATCAGACCACAAGGCTTGCGCGATGGCACGACATCTCATCACTTCAGCGATTCCGTACATCAATGGCGTCAAACATCTCGGCAATCTCGTCGGCAGCCAGTTACCGGCTGATCTCTACGCACGGTATCTGCGCGCCAAGGGACACGAGGTCCTGTTTCTGTGCGCCACCGACGAGCACGGCACGCCCGCCGAACTCGCGGCGGCCAAGGCGGGTAAACCCGTTGATGTCTATTGTGCGGAGATGCACGAGGTGCAGGCGGAACTCGCCAGGGGGTTCCGCTTGTCCTTTGATCATTTCGGCCGCTCGTCCAGCCCGCAAAACCACGCCCTGACCCAGCATTTTGCGGGAAGGTTGGACGAAGAGGGCCTGATCCGCGAGGTCAGCGAAAAGCAGGTGTATTCGATTGCGGACGGTCGTTTTCTCCCGGACCGGTACATCGAAGGCACCTGCCCCAATTGCGGCTACGAAAGAGCCCGGGGGGATCAGTGTGAGAACTGCACGAAGCAGCTTGATCCGACAGACCTGATCGACCCGAGATCGGCGATCTCCGGCTCCACCGATCTCGAAGTGCGCGAGACAAAACACCTCTACCTGCGGCAGTCTGTGCTGAAGGACAAACTGGACGCGTGGATCGACAGTAAAACCGACTGGCCCGTGCTGACCACGTCGATTGCCAAGAAGTGGCTGCACGATGGCGACGGTCTGCAGGACAGAGGCATTACACGCGATCTGAACTGGGGCATTCCGGTCAGGAAGGGCACGGAAGACTGGCCGGGCATGGAGGGAAAGGTCTTTTACGTCTGGTTCGACGCGCCGATCGAGTACATCGCCTGTGCCGTCGAATGGGCGGAGGCCAATGGCCTCGACGACCGGGCATGGGAGAGATGGTGGCGTACGGACAAAGGTGCAGACGACGTGACCTACACCCAGTTCATGGGCAAGGACAACGTGCCCTTTCACACGCTCAGCTTTCCTTCCACGATCATCGGCTCGAACGAGCCGTGGAAACTGGTCGATCACCTGAAGTCCTTCAATTTCCTCAACTACGACGGCGGTCAGTTTTCCACCTCGCAGGGGCGCGGGATTTTCATGGATCAGGCGCTCAGGATTTTGCCCGCCGACTACTGGCGCTGGTGGCTGTTGAGCCACGCACCGGAAAACAGCGATGCGGAGTTCACCTGGGAAGATTTCCAGTCCACCAGCAACAAGGATCTTGCGGACGTTCTGGGCAACTTCGTCAGCCGCATCACCAAGTTTTGCCGCGCGAAGTTTGGCGAGCAGGTTCCGGAAGGCGGAACCTGGGGCGCGGCGGAACAGCTATTGCTGACCTCCCTGCAAGAACGATTCGAGCGATACGAAGCCCACATGCAGGCAATGGAAGTGCGTAAATCCGCCCAGGAGTTGCGCGCGATTTGGGCAAGCGGCAACGAATATCTTCAGTCTGTCGCGCCGTGGTCGACGATCAAGACCGACCCGGAAACGGCGGCGATGCAAACGAGGTTGGGTCTGAACCTCGCCTTGCTTTACGGAATGATCTCGTCTCCCTTCCTGCCAGACGCCTCCGCAAAAATTCTCGCCTCGTTTTCAGCCGAACCCCTCGCGTGGCCTTCGGATATATCCAGCAGCTTGACACAACTGAAGCCGGGCGCGCCTTTCAAGGTCCCGGATGTGATGTTCGAGAAGATAACAGACGACCAGTGCCAGAACTGGAAGCGTGATTTTTCCGGCAAATCCGACTGAGGTCTTCACCAAGCCCGACCAGAGCGGCACGCGCCGCGTTCGACGCCAAAACAGAGCCCGAAATCTCGCCACGGCGGCACAAAGAAACGTGCTTGAGATGTTGCAGGTGACGCCGCTCTCCCAAACCATTCCACTGGCGTAACCGGTTTAGTCAGCGAGCAGCGTCCGCCAGCGGCTCATTTGGCTTGTGAGCCTGCCAGGAAAGCCTTGGTCCGGCAGGCCAAAAAGACAAGAACGTCTTGAGAAAAGCCACGTCAGCATCTTGCACCTGAATGTCCCGATCTGTTGGTGGCGACTTCGCGGGCCTAGAATTCCTCCCAACTCGAGTCGAAGGCCAACGCATCTTCAACATCAAGGGCCATATTACCGTTGGTCGCGACACCAGCTGACCGTGGCCGAGACTTGCCTTCGTGCTGTTGAGCCGGTTGTTTTGGCGCCACTGGCGCCGTGCCGAGTTTAAATTGAGCCACCGCAGACGCGAGAGAATCCGCTTCGCTTGTCAAGGCATGACTCGCTGCTGTTGTTTCTTCGAACATCGCAGCGTTTTGCTGCGTGACATGATCGAGATCATTCACTGCAGAATTAATTTCATTCAAACCGATCGACTGTTCCCGTGCGGATGCGGCTATTGCGGAAACGCGCCTGGAAATTTCCGAAACCGAGGTGACAATCGCGGATAGTGCTTCTCCGGTTCTGTCAACGAGTTCAACCCCTTGCTGAACCTGTTCTCCTGAACTTGAGATCAGTGCATTGATTTCTCGCGCAGCGTCCGAGGATCGTTGTGCGAGAGCACGCACTTCGGTTGCAACCACTGCGAACCCGCGCCCCGCTTCTCCCGCGCGCGCGGCTTCAACGCCCGCATTGAGAGCCAAAAGGTTGGTTTGAAATGCGATATCGTCAATCACAGAGGTAATCTTTGATATCTCCTGCGACGAGGCGCGAATTTCGCCCATCGCCTCGATTGCAAGTCTTGCGACGTTCCCTCCTTCTTCGGCATTGTTCTGTGCCTCGGCAGAGATCTTGGACGCTTCACTCGCGCCTTCCGCTGCGGATTTGACAGAACTGGTCAACTCGTCCAGAGCGGCTGCGGTCTCTTCAAGAGTTGCCGCCTGCTTTTCCGTGCGGCGCGACAGATCATCGGCGGCTGCTGTAATCTCCTTGGTCTCGTTTCTGATCGACTCCGTGTTGTGAACGACCGCTGAAACAGCCTGCCTGAGCGCATCGACTGCCGCATTGAAATCGTTTCTGAGGCTCTCGTAATCCGCCGGAAAAACAATTTGGATCGAACTGTTGAGATCGCCGTCCGAAAGCTTCTTGAGAGCAACCCCAAGTGCCTCAACCACTTTCTTCTGTTCTCCGGATACCCTCTGACGCTCCTTTTCAGCGTTCTGAATTGCGATCGCATTTTCCGTTACATCCGAACCGAGGAATATCGTGCGTTCCACGGCGCCTTCCGGTGAGAGCACAACCGCGAAACTTCCGTCGACATATCTGACTTCGTCGGTGTCCGTGGCATGTATAACGTACTGTCCGAAGGTGGTTTGCCCATCGGTTGCGGATCTGACGATTTTCCCGGGGTCGAAAGTCGACCCGTCAACGCAACCGAAGATTTTTCCGAAGGCCGTGTTTTTGATTTCTGCGAGCGAATGGCCCAGCAAGACCTCCGTGTTCGGGTTTGCATCTGCCACTGCGCCACGGACGTCGAATTCTATCCGTAGCTGGTTCTCGTCAATCGCGTTGAGCAAGGTAGCGTTGCGTGTCGCCTCCGTACGATCGCTCCACTGTACGACGGCACCGATAATGTCACCCGCCTCGTTTAGCGCTGCATTCATTGAAACCTGTACCAGTTTCTCACCGATTTTCAGAGTATCCGAGAGGGGAAAGGCCTCATTGCCGCGACGGAGGATTTCTTCCACCTGAGTCTTGAAAGGTTCATATTTTTTCAGACTGGCCCCGACAGGATTCTTGGCGCTGAAGCCAGACCAGTCATTTTCAATTTCCGCCCCCATCGCGTCGAAAAGGCCAATGCAGCTTGGATTGACGAAAATTACGTCGAGATTCTCGTCAACCATCATCATTGCCGCGCTTGATCCGCTGAAGGCCGCACTCTTGAATGCACTTTCGCGTTGTGCTTCCTTGGCACAGCCAAGTGCGAGGCGGAAGGTATCCAGCCTGCGTGCTATTTTGCCAATTTCATCGCCTCGGACGGTGAACGGCACATCGGTTTCGTAGTTTTCCTGCGCAATTGCCTGCATGGAGGCCT
>JASFFN010000241.1:0-4438 GCA_050124275.1 Roseobacter sp.
CTGCCGGAACTGTTCCTGTCGCCGCGCGTATTCCGACATGGGCAGACCGCCTTTCGTCGCATCGCCCGGCTTGCCGAGATATGTCGCGACCGGTGAAAGGTTGTTGAAAGTGATGTTGGAGCCGATGTAGATGCTGTCGCTCATCAGCAGATCGCGCAGAAACGGGACTTTCATCGCCTCGGCCTTGGCATTGTCCGCGATGTACTCGCCCATGTAACGGGTGCCGATGCGATAATCGATCGAATAATGAAACCACGTCCCCTCCGCCCGCAGCAGATTGGACAGATGGGTCTTGCCAAGGCCCGACATGCCGAAAACGAGCACCGATTTCTTCGGAGCCTTGCGCCACTCGGAGGCAGAGGAATAAAGCATGGGCTGCCTCTCAGGGCCGGAAACACGTGCATGTCCTAGCGGCGCGGCGCTCCAGCGTCAATCAGTCGGCTTGAGAGGTAATGCCCCGGCGGCGCCGTCCAATCACACGCCCGTCGACGATGAGCAGTCCCAGGGCAAGCAAGGCGAAGCCTGCATAGTCATTGGGGTGCAGCGTCTCATTACGCAGGATTCCACCCGCGATGATCGCCACCGGGGCAACCAGCAGCGTCACCAGCATCAGGTTTCCGCTGCCCGCCATCTTCAACACGCGATAGTAGAGAAGGTAGGCGCCCGCCGTGGCGATCAGCGCATAATACGCGATCGCAAGAATCGTGGCGGGTTGAAGCGACAGGCTGGCCGGCCCTTCGAACAGCCACGCGAGCGGCACCATCATGAGCGAAGAAGCCGTCAGCATGCCGGCGGCGGCGACCTGTGGCGGCAGATGCGACAGATGCTTTCGGGCCCAGGCCCCGGCAAGAGCGTAGGAGACGGCCCCGAGGATCACTGCCAATTGCGCAAGCGACTTCAGGTCGAGGATCTTCAGGTTTTCCAGTCCGATCGCCGTTGCGACACCCAGAAACCCCAAAGACACACCTATGCTCTTGCGCAAGGTCAACTGCTCATCCGCAAAGCACATCGCGGCCACGAGAATGCCGAAGATCGCCGTTGACGCATTCAGGATCGCCGTCAGCCCGCTTTCGATGTGCAGTTGCCCCCAGGCCATCAGCGAAAACGGCATGGCATTGTTGAGAAAGCCCATGACGAAAAAGGCACCCCAGACCGACAGGTTCTTTGGCAGGGGCAGGCGCATCGCGAAAACGACAACCCAAAGGATCAACATCGCCCAGAACGTGCGGTGCGCCACCGAGGTCAGGGGGCCGATCTCGTCCAGCGCAATGCGGATCGAGACAAAACTCAGGCCCCAGATGGTGCCGAGGGCGGCAAGCGACAGCCAAGCCTGTGTCGAGATGGTTTTCTGTTCCATGATGCCGTCACACTAGGATTGCGTCACTCATCTTGGAAACCCGAATCCTGCTCAAAAAAACCCGCGCCGAAGGCCGCGGGTGTTTCGGCGGCAACGCGTCTCTGCGTTCAGAAGTTGTAGCCGACCTTGACACCGATCGCGACGGCATTGTTGTCGTCGAACTCCGCTGCCGGGTTGCCCTGAACCGCGGTCGTGGTGTCCCCGATCCATGCATAGCGTATACCGGTCGTGACCGTCACCTTGCCTTGCGTGTAGATGGCTGCCAGACCGATGCTTTTTTGCCCGTCGGCAGGTCCGAGGTTGGTGAAAAGGTTGCCGGTGTTCTTTTCATAACCGACCGATCCGGCCAGAGACCAGTTTTCCGTGAGACGGCGGCCCAGACCAAGGGTGTAGGTTATGACGTCGTCCTCGTAGCTCAGCAAAGGCTGGCCTGTCTGCTCGACGTACCGTTTGGGGGACAAGTCGAATTCCGACCAGTCGACCCAGCGCACGCCGCCGAAAAGCAGTGTGTCAGCCGCAATACCGGTCTGAAAAGCAAGGTTGATCGAGTCCGGCGTCTTGTAATCGGCGGTACTGTCGCCGCCCGGAAACAGAGGCGCCAGAAGCGGGGAAGGCGGGCTGAAAGACTCTTCAACATCGTTCTTGTGCTTGATTTCCGAGCTGTATGTCAGAGAGACGCGCAGCGCGATGTCGGGCCGTTCGTAAGCGGCCCCGATCACGTAACCGATGCCCCAGTCCTTGTCAGTATCGACGTCATAACCGGCAACGAAACCGATCTGTGCTTTCGCGTCGGCCCTCTGGAAGCGGGGACCACCATAGACCGAAAATCCATTGTCGAGATTGTACTGCAGCAGGGTGGTGATCGCGACAGAGTTGAACTTTGCCTTCGATCCTTGCGCAAAGTAGCCCGTGCCGTCGGGATAATCGACTTCGGCTTTGTAGGGCTCATCGAAGATGATGGCATAGGACCAGTCTTCGTTTATGTCGGCTTTGTAGGCTGCCCCGAAATTGAAGTTCGACTCACCGATGTCGCCCGATTTTCCGCCGGCGGGGAAAGTGGGAAAGAACGGCGCCGGGCCGCCCAGCGTGGTCACGCTTTCACCTTTGATGTCGGGTGAAAGATAGCCGAGGCTGAACTCGAGGTAGCGTCCTTCTTCGAACAAGACGTCGACGGACTGACCCGTCCGGTCCAGGGCACCGGCATGTGCGCCACCCGCAGTGAGACACAAAACCGTTACAGTTTTAATATATCTGCTCATATATCTCCTCCACAGAAGATATGCCCGGGTTAGGTTAACGGGAATGTGATAGCGGGCGGCGGCAGGTAAACACGGGTTTGAAAAGCGTCAACTCGTAACGTGACGGCACAAAATTCGTTTACCTCGCGTTAACGCGACTGTACGCACGCGTCTCGGACCATATGTTCAGGTAGTTGCCGGTAAAGATTATGGCCGCACCTGCGAACACCCACATGTCCAGTGGTTCGTTGTAAAGGAGCATGCCGACAACGGCGATCGTGGGAAGGCGGATGAAGTCAATCGGGACGACAACCGTCGCCGGCGCCAGAGACAGGGCGTTGGTCAGGCAAAAATGCGCGAGCAGACCCGCAGCGCCGATCACGAGCACATAGGGGAGCGCACCCGGGGAAGGCCAGGCGATGTCGCCATCGTAACCCGCTGCAACGATGCCGAAGATCAGCTGCATGGCTGTCAGGTAGAACAGGATGCAGGTGATGCTCTGGGTGCGGGTCAGCCGCTTGGTCAGCATGATGGTCAGGGCGAAAAAGACCGCGGACGAGGCGGCGGCGATGACACCGGCGTTTATTCCGGCCACATCGGGACGCGCCACGATCAGAATACCCACAAAGCCCATCACGGCGGCGAGCGCGCGCATCGCGGTCAGTCTTTCGCCCAGGATGAGCGGCGACAATACGACCACCCACAGCGGAGAGGTGAATTCGAGCGCAAAGACCTGTGCGAGCGGAATGACCGTCACCGCGTAGAACCAGAGGTTCTGGCCGGTGAAATGCGCAAGGTTGCGCACGGCGTGAACCCCCAGCTGGTCACGTTTGATCTGGTGCAGCGTGCCCGCCACGAGCGCCACGCACAGCACGATCAGAAGGCCGAACGCGCTGCGGTACATCATGATCTCGAATGTATCGAGTTCCACCGCGACCTCGCGGCCCGCAACCGCCATGGAGGAAAACGACGCGATCGAGCCTATCATCCACAGCGCGGCTTTGAGCGTTGCGTTCATGGTCTGTGATCCCCGGGACATGCGGACGCGCTTGGCGCGCCGCTTCGGCAGGTCACTCCCACTCGATCGTACCGGGCGGTTTGGAGGTGATGTCATAGGTGACGCGGTTGATCCCCGGAACCTCGTTGATGATGCGCGTTGCCGTCTCACCAAGAAATTCGTGCGAGAACGGGTAATAATCCGCCGTCATGCCATCGACCGACGTGACTGCGCGCAGAGCGCAGGCGAAATCATAGGTGCGCCCGTCTCCCATTACCCCCACCGTACGCACAGGCAGAATGGCGACAAAGGCTTGCCAGATGTCGTCATAGAGCCCGTGTTTGCGAATCTGGTCGATGTAGACCGCATCCGCCTCGCGCAGAATGTCCAGTTTTTCGCGCGTGATCTCGCCGGGGCAGCGGATGGCGAGACCGGGGCCCGGGAACGGATGGCGGCCAATGAAGCTTTCCGGCAGGCCGAGTTCGCGTCCCAAAGCGCGCACCTCGTCCTTGAAAAGCTCGCGCAGCGGCTCCACCAGTTTCATGTTCATGCGTTCGGGCAGGCCACCGACATTGTGGTGCGACTTGATGGTAACCGAAGGCCCACCCGAAAAGCTGACGGATTCGATGACGTCCGGATAAAGCGTGCCTTGCGCGAGAAAATCCGCGCCGCCGATTTCCTTGGCATATTTCTCGAAGACGTCGATGAACAGGCCGCCGATGATCTTGCGCTTGGTCTCGGGGTCGCTGACGCCGTCGAGTTTGCTCAGAAAAAGCTCCGATTCATCGGCATGGATCAGGGGGAGATTGTAATGTTCGCGAAACATGCCAACCACCTGTTCGCTTT
>JASFFN010000242.1:0-4432 GCA_050124275.1 Roseobacter sp.
ACCTCTACCTCAGACGCCTCTGGGATGCTCTGGGCCATGCGCAGGCGGGCACGCCTGACAACCGCCTTGGCGATGCCGTCACCCCGTGGCTGGTGACCGACGCGGCCCTGATGCTGCGGCTGCGGCGCAGGGGCGACGGTTGCACCACGCACCGCACGCTGGAAGTGTCTGCGATGCTGCTGAACGGTTTGCTGGCGTGGGCCTTTGGCCTCGTGATCCTTGCCTTCCTGTGGTGGCTGTCCATGCCGGCCCGCGATTGGGTGATGACGGGGATTGCCGCCGTTTCGCTGCTGGTGTCTGCGATCACAGGCTATGTCAGCTTGCGCCTGATGTGGCTGCGGATGGGCCCGCCCGAAAACTGGCCGAAAATCCATGTCACCAGCGAGATCGGGTACGCCGTGGGCGTGATCCTGATGGTGCCCGCTGTCCTGATCGTCAGCCACAGCCGCACGGTCGCGCCCTCGGACTGGATCGCGCTGGCCCCGATCGAGATGATCGACGAGGCCATCGTCGAACGCCCCGCCGGCTGGCTGCCCCATGACATCGCGCGCAAGGATTTTCTGGCCACATGGTGCGAACGCGAAACCGCGGCCTGCTCAGGTTTGTGGATCTGACCTGCGCCCAGTTCGACGCGCAGACGGATTTTCGGAATGCCTTTCTCGACGGCAGTGTATCCATAACACCCGCCTTTCGCGCGCAGATGGGCGATCCCTGCCAATGGGTCGAGACGGTGATCGACGACGACGCGGAGTTTTACGGGCGCTGGCGCGGATGGGTAGAGGCCAAACCGGACGCAGGGTTCCTTGAAAGCTGGCGATCTGTCGGCCCCGGGGCATGGCGCGGGGTCGAGGCGATCCCGCCGCCCCCCGGCTGCAGCTGGAAGACCGAGCCGATGCCGGGGATGGATGTCGAATAACCCGCGTTTTGCCCTCAAATGTGCCATCTTCCCGCCGCATCGGGCGTGTACGGGCGTCTTGCAATCCGGCCGCGCAGCGGTCACATCGGAGTAGATAAACACAAAGGGCAGGACCTATGGACGTTGAAACCCTCATCCTCGAGCTGATTTCCGGCAATCTCGTGCTGCTGCTCATTGCGGCGGTCTTCATCGTGGTCGTCGTCAAGGGGGTCAAGATCGTTCCCCAGTCCGAGAAATACGTGATCGAGCGCTTTGGCAAGCTGCGCTCGGTGCTGGGGCCGGGGATCAACCTGATCGTGCCCTTCTTCGACCGCGTGGCGCACGAGATCTCGATCCTCGAGCGGCAGCTGCCCAACGCCAGCCAGGACGCGATTACCCGCGACAACGTGCTGGTGCAGGTGGAGACCTCGGTCTTCTACCGCATCACCGAGCCGGAAAAGACCGTCTACCGCATCCGCGACGTGGATGCCGCCATCGCCACCACCGTCGCGGGCATCGTGCGCGCCGAGATCGGCAAGATGGACCTTGACGACGTGCAGGCCAACCGCGCGCAACTCATCACCACCATCAAGGCCTCGGTGGAGGATGCAGTGGACGACTGGGGCATCGAGGTGACCCGCGCGGAAATCCTCGACGTGAACCTCGATCAGGCCACGCGCGAGGCGATGTTGCAGCAGCTCAACGCTGAACGCGCCCGGCGCGCCGAAGTGACGAAGGCCGAAGGCGCCAAGCGCGCGGTGGAACTGGCCGCGGACGCCGAGCTTTATGCCTCGGAGCAGACCGCGAAGGCGCGCCGCATCCTCGCCGATGCCGAAGCCTACGCCACGCAGGTGGTGGCCAATGCGATCAACGAAAACGGGCTGGAGGCCGCGCAGTACCAGATCGCGCTCAAGCAGGTCGAGGCCCTGAATGCCCTTGGCACCGGCGATGGCAAACAGACCATTCTGGTGCCGGCGCAGGCGATCGAGGCTTTCGGCGATGCGTTCAAGCTGCTGAAGGGACGCGGCGCATGATCGATGCCTTCATGAAAATCTGGTGGCTGTGGATCGCCGTGGGTCTTGTTTTCGGCCTTATCGAGCTCTTCGCGCCCGGGTTCATCTTTCTGGGCTTTGCGCTTGGCGCGCTGGCGACAGGGGTTTTCGTCGGGATCGCGGGTGCTCCTTCCGCGCCGGCGCTGCTGGCGATATTCGGCGGCGTGTCGCTGCTCTGCTGGATCGGGTTGCGCTTTGTCTTCCGCCGCCAGTCCTCGAATGCCAGGATCATCACGCGCGACATCAACGACTCCTGATGGGCCACGGAGCCTTCGTCAGGCCGCCCCGCCAAAAAGCTCCTTGAAGCGCCCGATGCACTGGCGAAAACCGGCTTCGAAATCGCCGTTGCCGGGGTGGTAGACGCTTTCGAAAGAGATCACGCCGTCATAGGCATCCGCGCGCAGTGCGGCGGCCATAGGTTTGAAATGATCGGCGAGCTGGCCCTCGCCCATGGGCTTCACCGTCAGCGTGGCACGCGGCGTGTCGGCCACAACGTCCTTGATGTGCACATGGCCGAGATACCCGTCGCGGACCTCTTCGTAGCCGTCGGGATAGGCGGTTTCGTGACACCAGCAGTTGTTGGCCGGGTCCCACAGCACTTTCAGCGCGTCCTTCGCATCGAGATCGTCAATCAGCTTGCGCGCGGTGTAATTTGAATTGACCATCGTGCCGTTGCCCGTCTCCACCACCAGCGTGAGTCCTTCGCTGCGGGCGAGGTCCACCGCCGGTGCGATCAGGGGCAGCATCGCCTCCCATGCGCCGTGGGCGACGTTCCATTTCTCCGCCCCGTTGAAGCCCCAGAGGATCTGCTCCTTCCTGGCGGTCATGATACGAACCAGCGGGCTGCTCACGATGTGCGCCATCTCCATCACACGCTTGAGAGCCTCCATGTGTTTGCAGTGCAGGGCATCGCCCGGCCTGTTGGCGCTGGTCATGCCCGCGAAGACATGACGCGACAGGCAGGAGACGGGCTTGCCCCGATCCCGCAGCAGGGCATCGATTTCGGCAATTTCCTGCGCCGAATGATCGCCGACTTCCGTGTCGCCGACAAACTGAAGCTCGGCATACTCAAGCCCGAACTCATCCATCACATCGACCGCATGTGCCAGATCGCGGCTGATCCCGTCGCAGATGACGCCCAGTTTCACTGCGCGCCCTCGCGATGCAGCTCCGCGCCGATGATCTCTTCGATCACGCGCGTACAGACCCAGTTGTCTCCGTCGGGATATTTCGTTCTGCCGGCATGGAAGATCTGCATCGCTGCAGCCGCCGTGTGCAGCGGGACGCCCAGCTCTTCGCCGAGGTTCATCGAAATGGTCAGATCCTTGTGCATTGTGTTGATATGGCTGCCGGTGCCCTTGAACTGCCGGTCGATGATCTTTTGCAGGGCATTGTTCACGACGCCGCAACCCGCCGACGAGGTCGAGAACACATCGAGGATCACCTGCCCCGGCACGCCGGCCTTGGCCGCCAGCGCCGCCGCCTCGAAGGTCGCCGAGAACTGCGCGCCGATCAGCGACTGCAGGCAGGCTTTCACCGTTTGCCCGTCGCCCGGACGGGTGCCCACGCGGTGTATGTTCGCGGAAACGGCCTCCATTACAGGCGCAAACTCATCGAGGACCGCACCCGGCGCAGCGGCCATCATTGTCAATGTGCCGTTCTGCGCCCCCGGGAAGCCGCCGGAGACTGGCGTATCGATCAGATGAATGCCTGATCCTTCCATCGCAGCACCGATTTCCCGTGCCTCCTGGGGCTTGACGGTGGCCGACAGGATAACGGCCCCGTTTTTCGGCATGGTTGCGCAAAGACCGTTTTCGCCGAGGATGACATCCTTTGCCTGCGTTCCTGTCATCACCATGACAAAGACGGCCTCGGCCGCGGCGCCCACGTCACCGGCGTTGTTGGCGCCCTGCCCGCCCATGTCGACAAAAGCCTTCTGACGGGACGGGTCGATATCGAAGCCCGTAACTTCGAAACCATGTGCAATCAGGTTCTTGGCGATCCCGCTGCCCATGTCGCCAATGCCGATAATCCCGGTTGATTTCATCCTGTCCTCCCATGCCGGCGCGACCCAAAGGAACAATGCCGGATTGCGCGTCTGTCAAAGGACGCTCCGTTGACGTTACTGGGGTTTCACGCGTCGCATGCCAAGCGACGTCGGGCGCGTCCGGTAGACACCCGCTGCCCGGTTAGGTGTCGTCACGTTAAGCATCGCTGCAAGGCCACGGCAACAATTATCTTGTCGCAATCACCCTTGGGTGAAGGTCGGTGAACCGGCACAACGGCATCTTGACCCCGCGCAAAACAGTCGCCTCTTTACCGTCACGCCGCTAATCCCTATATAAACAGTCGGGAACAGATCCGAGGTCAACAATGAACGACGCGCCACAACCCATGGAGGGCACCCCTCTCATCGCTCCGTCCACCACTGACCATCCGCTCTATGAGCAGGTCGTCGAGGCCTGCAGAACGGTGTATGATCCTG
>JASFFN010000243.1:0-4431 GCA_050124275.1 Roseobacter sp.
GATGTCAAGCGGCAGTGCCGCCAGAGCGACGACAGCATCGCGGGTGCCGTCGTCCAGCAAGGGCAAGACCTCGTTCATGTCGCGTTCGTACTGACGGATCAGCGCACGCTCCATGCGCCGCTCCTTTGAATAGCCAAAGATGTCCAGCGGTGTGCCGCGCAAAGCCTTCAAACGTGCCAGCAAACGCAGGGGACGCTCAAGCCACGCGCCAAATTCGCGCTTCATCGGACGGCCGTCCGGGCCGGTTTTGGAGAATAGCGGCGGTGCGAGGTTGTATGTCATCTTGAAGTCGCCCTCGAACTCGGCACTTGCTTTTTCCCGGCTCGACAAAAGCAGACGCGCCACCTCGTACTCGTCTTTATACGACAAGAGCTTGTGATATCCCTTTGAAGCCGCCTCAAGGAGCTTTTTGTCACTGATCCGATCGAGCAGCCTGCGATATCTTTTGGCCAGCCGCCGGCTTTGATATGCGACAAGGTGCTCGGCCCGGAAATCAATCTTTTCCTGCAAGGATTTTGGCAAGGAAACCACGTTGGGTTCAATCAGTGCTGCTGCCTCGGCCGGAAACAGGACAGCCCAACGGCCGATCTCGAATGCGCGCAGGTTGCGCTCCACGGACGCCCCGTTCAGGCGGATCGCATCCTTGATCGATGAGTGACTGAGCGGCACAAGCCCGCGCTGCCAAGCGCCGCCAAAGATCATCATGTTGGAATAGATCGAATCGCCGAGGGTCACGCGGGCCAGTTCAGAGGCGTCGAATAGATCGAGCCGGTCCTTCAGGCGTGCTTCCAGCGCCAGCGACAGTCGTTCAGTCGGCAATCGGAATTCCGTGTTGCGGGTGAAATCGCCGGTGATGATTTCATGGCTGTTGACAACCGCGCCGGTTCTTCCGGCACGCATCAGGCCAAGCGTTGTGGCCCCCGCGGACACCACCAGATCGCCCCCGATAAGCGCGTCCGCCTCGCCCGTCGCCACCCGGATCGCGTTGATATCGCGCGGTTTGTTTGCAAGCCTGCAATGAATGTGAACCGCACCACCTTTCTGGGCAAGGCCGGCCATTTCCATCATGCCCGCGCCTTTGCCGTCGATTTGTGCCGCCTGTGCAAGCAGCGCGCCGATGGTGACAACTCCGGTGCCGCCGACACCGGTGACAACGATGTTCCACGTCTCCTCGATCTGGGGCAAATCCGGTTGCGACAGATCGGGCAGGTCCAGTGCAGTAGTCGGTTCTTTGCGGATCTGCGCCCCTTCGAGTGTCAGGAAGGACGGGCAAAATCCCTTTATGCAGCTGTAATCCTTGTTGCAGGATGACTGGTCGATGGCGCGCTTGCGCCCGAGTTCCGTTTCTACCGGGACAATCGAGACGCAGTTGGACTGCACACCACAGTCTCCGCAGCCTTCGCAGACATCCGTGTTGATGAACAGGCGCTTGTCGGGATCGGGAAACCGCCCTCTCTTGCGCCGCCGGCGCTTTTCCGCCGCACAGGTCTGGATATACACGATGACGGAGACGCCGGTCTCTTTTTCGAGTTTTTCCTGTACGGTTTGAAGATGCGCCCGTTCGTAGACCGCAACGCCCCGCAGTGCGTCAAGGTCGACATCTTCTTTCTCGTCATAGACCACAGCCAGATGCTCTACGCCCATGGCCTTCAATTCATTGACGATGCGCACAGCAGTGAGATTGCCGTCGTTGGCCTGACCGCCGGTCATGGCCACCGCGTCATTGTAGAGTATCTTGTAGGTAATGTTGGTCCCCGCCGCGAGTGCGGCGCGGATGGCCTGCACGCCCGAGTGATTATACGTACCGTCGCCCATGTTCTGAAAGACATGCGCGCGTTTCGAGAAGGGGGCCTCACCGATCCAGTTGGCCCCCTCGCCGCCCATATGGGTGAACCCGGTGGTTTCGCGATCCATCCACTGGACCATGTAGTGGCACCCGATCCCAGCGTAGGCACGCGCGCCCTCGGGGATTCTGGTCGACGTGTTATGTGGACAGCCAGAGCAGAAATACGGCAATCGCGACGCTATTTCCTCGGCGTTATCGGCGCGTCTGGCCTCCGCGATCGCGTGCAGGCCCGCGCGGATACCATCCGTCTCCCGGCCTTCCTCGATCAGGATTTCGCCCAGTTTCTCGGCGATCAGGATTGGATCGAGTGCGCCCCGCGTCGGAAACAGTTCCGGCCCGTGCATCGAGCCCGCTCCGCCTCCCTTGTGCCAGCCATAGACCCGGCGGCCCTTGCGGTCGTTGAAGATGGCTTCCTTGATCTGAACCTCGATCAGCTTGCGTTTTTCCTCGACCACGACGATCAGGTCGAGCCCTTCAGCCCAGTCGTGAAAGCCTTTCATGTCAAGCGGGAAGGTTTGCGCCACCTTGTAGGTGGTGATTCCCAACCGCTCCGCTTCGACCGCATCAATGTTCAACAGGCGCAAGGCGTGCTCGAGATCGAGCCAGTTTTTTCCCGCTGCCACAAAACCGATCTTCGCGCCTGCCCTGCCCCACACCCGCCTGTCCATCTTATTGGCGTGGCTGAAGGCCTCAGCCGCGAACCGCTTGAAATCGATCATCCGCGCTTCCTGCGCGTGTGGTGTGTCGATCAGGCGGATGTTGAGCCCGCCTTCCGGCATCTCGAAGTCAGGCGTGGTGAACGACAGGCGATGCGGGTCCGCTTCGACAACCGAGGTGACCTCGATGGTATCCTTCATGGTCTTCAGACCGACCCAAAGGCCGGAAAAGCGCGACAGAGCATATCCGTAAAGGCCCAATTCAAGGATTTCCTGCACGCCGGCCGGGCTGACAACCGGCATATAGGCATCGACCATCGCCCACTCGGACTGGTGCAGCACCGTAGAGCTTTCACCGGTGTGGTCGTCCCCCATCGCCATAAGCACGCCGCCGTACGTCGACGACCCTGCCATGTTCGCATGACGCATCACATCGCCGGAACGGTCCACCCCGGGTCCTTTCCCGTACCACAGTCCGAACACGCCATCGAATTTGCCCTCACCGCGCAACTCGGCTTGCTGCGCGCCCCACAGCGCGGTTGCAGCCAGGTCTTCGTTCAATCCAGGCTGGAACTTGATATCGTTTTCCGTCAATGGCTTGAGTGCGCGCTGCATTTGCATGTCGACCGCGCCGAGCGGAGAGCCCCTGTACCCCGTGACGAAACCGGCCGTATTGAGGCCCGCAGAACGGTCCCTCGCCTTCTGCATCAGCATCAGTCGAACCAGTGCCTGCGTCCCGTTCAGCAAGACAGGAGACTTTTCCAGGTCATAACGGTCGTTCAGTGATATCTCTTGTGTGCTCATTCAGAGCCTCCCCTGTGCAAGGTAGTGTCGCACATTTTTAAGCCAACAATAGGTCACAAAAGCTGACCTGCATAGAAAAACTTTCGTGAACTGGCAACTTTGCCGTCGCACCTCTGTATTTTGCCGTAGGATAAAGCTACCAAGGCATCGGGTATCGAGAGACGCGGGATGGATTGGGATAAACTCAGAATATTTCACGCAGTGGCAGACGCGGGATCGCTGACGCATGCAGGGGACAAGCTCAATCTGTCGCAATCCGCCGTGAGCCGTCAGATCCGCGCGCTCGAAGAATCACTGAACGCGACGCTGTTCCACAGGCATGCGCGTGGATTGATCCTGACGGAGCAGGGAGAACTGCTGTTCGACGCCACCTCGGCGATGACTCGTCGGCTGGACACGGCATCCGCGCGTATCCGCGACAGTGAGGAAGAGGTTTTCGGGGAACTGCGCGTGACGACAACCACGGGCTTCGGCACCCTGTGGCTCGCCCCGCGCCTGCCAAAACTCTACGAGAAATACCCGGACCTGAAAGTGGATCTGATGCTGGAAGAGCGCGTGCTCGATTTACCGATGCGCGAGGCGGATGTCGCCATCCGGATGAAGGAACCGAGCCAGGCCGACCTGATCCGAAAGAGACTGATGATGATCCGCATGTGCCTTTATGCCACGCCGGACTACCTCTCTGACAACAAAGCGCCTCAAACCATAGAAGAAATCAGCGACCACCGGCTGATCTGCCAAAACACAAACAGCGATCAGGTGGCGGCGGGCCGCAGCCTTGTGCAGCATTTGTTGACATATGAAATTCGGTCGCTTTTGACGGTGAATAACTACTTTGGTGTGCTCCAGGGCGTCTTGCAAAACCTCGGGATCGGTGTCCTGCCGGACTATGTGACGCAGGATTTTCCCGATCTCGTACGTGTCTTGCCCGACCTCACCTCGGCGGACGTACCAGTCTTTCTTGCCTATCCGGGAGAGCTGAGGCACTCCCAGCGTGTCTCTGCGTTCAAAGACTTCGTTCAGGACGAAATCATCACCTATCGCAAGCAGTTGCGTGCCAAGCAAAACATTTCCGCTGCCTGAGCCATGCGCCCTGTGCATAGCGGGCAGGTCGATTTTTGCATG
>JASFFN010000244.1:0-4397 GCA_050124275.1 Roseobacter sp.
GCGCGGATCATTCAACAGCCCGCGTATTGCCTCCTTGCGCCCCTCGCCTTCGTCCGGATCCTGATTGAAAACGCCCAGAACAATGAATTTCTCCTCCGGCGCCGGCCCGAAAACCCCATCCAGATAGGTCGCCCAGAATGCGATCTCATCGTGGTTTCGCCTGCCGTTGCGGTCCTCGGGACCGTCAAAAACCGACGGACTTGCATGCATGGTCATCAAATGAACGGGGCCGGTGCCGGGGACATCGACGGGCACGATCCAGTGCCCGGTTGTCGACAGGCGCTGGATGTCCTGCGCCTCCGCGGAGGGAAAGGGAGCACCGTCGGTTCGTGGCAGCAATGCCCCCGGAAAATCCTTCCACAGCATGTCGGAGAAGTCCCGCACCTCTTCGATCAAGATCGGATACTGCGAAAAAATCACCATCCCGCCCTGTCCCGAGAACCGACCGTATCCCTGCGCATCGCGCGGCTCGGCCCGTCGACCGTTGCCGTCCATGTCCAACCCAGTCGGCATGCCGGTATTCGGACGGCTGGTGTAAGCGTATTGGTAATCGAGCCCCGACCCGCGCAACCGGTCCGCAAAAGCGGTGGCTGCCTGACCTTCAAGGTCATAGTCAAAACCCTGCAATGCGACGATGTGCGGGGAGACGGCGACAAGCACGGAAATTACCGCATCGACTTGCGGGTCGTCTCCACGGACGAGATCGCGCAGCAGCAAACCCGGACCATCCCGCTCCAGTTCCGTATGGTACGTGGCGATCCTGAGCGGTTCGGCAAATCCCGGAAACGCGGTCGCAATCAGAACCAGCCCGGCAATCAGGCGGCTTGATATTCCGCCTCTTTTTGGGCGTTCATGTAGGCGCGCCTGCGCTTTGCTTCGATGAGTTCCGCAACGCGGTTCATCGCAATGCCGCGCATTATCATGCTGGCTGGTAGAAAGGCCCATGCGGTAATTGTCCAGATCAGCGTTTGCGGATGCTCCAACGTGATCGGGTCTAGCAGATCCGACGTTGCCTTGACCACCGCGGGAATGATGAATGGCAACAGAAAGCCGAATGCAATGTTGAAGCGCGCGTCGCGTCGCAGTCTCAGCACCACATCGCCGCCCGCCGTCGGGTCAAAAAGAGGCAGATTGACCCAGACGTTGAACGCGCGCTGGCGAACCGGCCATCCACCGATGCGGACAATCAGAACGAAGGTTGCAAGCGCAGCCAGAGAGATCATATAGGCCAGCCCCGCGGCGACGCGCACATCCTCGATACGCTCCATCGAGACGCCGCTTGGCAGCATCAACACGACGAGGCGGACCGGAGAGTAGGGAAAGTCGATGGAATTGCCCACGATCAGTCCAATTGAGGCAAGGCCATTGGTCAAGGCAGATGGGTCCGTCTTGCCCTTCGCGATGGCGGTCAGGACGAATACCGTGGTGAACAACGTGATGTAACGAACCCGGTTGAAGGGCGGTGCATCCCGGAATTCGACGATGCTCGGCGCATTGGAGTTGTACTCCACAAAGGTCAGAAAAGCGGCCAAAAGGGCAACAAGAACAACGATTTGAGATTGATGCTCTGCCACTTCCGGAAGCAGAAGCGCCGGAGTTGCGATCAACAACGCTACAAACAGCCCGCGCATTGCTGCGCCCGACATACGTGCGAACATTCGTTCCTATCCCTTCAAACTGGCCAACCGCAGTTCATGCCGCGGTTTATTCCAACTTGATGCCACCGGGGAGATGGTCTGCCTCATTCTCGCCCCATTCGTGCCACAATTGGTCATAGTCCCGCAACCTCGGGGTTAACCAGACGCAATCGGTTTGGCCTTTTGAGGGAACGAATGGTGCCTTCTTGCATCAATTCTATGGCTGAAATGAGGCTCGACACAACATGTTGTAGGCGCTGGGAGTGCGCCTACAATGAAAGTGAATTTTGCGAAAAAATCAGAAAATGGGTTCGTTTTCAGGAGCGCAATTCAGACCCAGGGCCGCGCCTGTGACGCCGCTGCCTCGAAACTGTCGATTGCCGCCGATTTTTCCATGGTCAGCCCGATGTCGTCGAGACCTTCCAGCAAGCAGTGCTTCTTGAAGGCATCCACTTCGAAGGCAAAGACTTCGCCGTCCGAGGTCGTAACGGTCTGCGCTTCCAGATCGATGGTCACGCGTGCGTTGGCCCCTTTTTCCGCGTCTTTCATCAGAACGTCGACCTGATCCTGGGGCAGGGCAATTGGCAGGATGCCGTTCTTGAAGCAGTTGTTGTAGAAGATATCGGCAAAGCTGGGCGCGATCACACAGCGGATGCCAAAATCCTTGATTGCCCAGGGTGCGTGTTCGCGGCTCGATCCGCAGCCAAAATTATCACCGGCCACGAGGATTTCGGCTTCGCGATAGGCTTCCTTGTTCAGGACGAAATCGGGAATCTCGTTTCCGCGATCATCGTAGCGCATCTCGTCAAAGAGATTCACGCCCAGCCCCGACCGCTTGATGGTTTTCAGAAACTGCTTGGGGATGATCATATCGGTATCGATGTTGATCAAAGGCAGTGGTGCCGCGATGCCGGTGAGTGTCGTGAACTTGTCCATGTCTTCTCCAAGTGGGGCGACTGGCCCCTCGTTCATTTGTTGAGCCGCGAATCGAATTTGTCTTTCAATGCGCCTTTTGCAGTGCGCAGGAAGACGGCGAAGGCAATAAGCCCGGCGCCGTTTAACAAAAGCTCTATGCCCAGCAGGATCCCGAGTAGCTGGGGGGCGATGTCAAAGAAATAGGCGAGAATATAACCCGCCAGAAGAACAGATACAGCGCCCGAGAGCAGCATCGGCCAGAAAAAGGGCGTTTCGCGCATCCGCCAGCTTGTCACGATCCGCAGAATGCCGTTCGCGCCGATCAGGATGGTTACGACTGCCGCGAGCGAAATGATCCCTTGCAGCGGTTCGAACATCAGCGAGAAGCCCAACAGCAGCAACAGAATGCCCAATCCGACCCCCATCAGTTTGGACAATCCGTCATCCGCGACGAAGCCCGCGTAAATCTGCGCAGCCCCTATGGCGGCGAAGGTGATGCCTGCCACAACCGTGACCGCAAAGGACGCTGCAACCGGATTTGCCAGTACGAAGAATCCGAACAACACGGAAAGAATCCCCAGTACCAGCCATTTGACCCAAAGTTTCATTAGCCGCTCTCCAATCCCGTTACCGCAATACGCTGTTCATAGATCTATCAGGTCGCGCACGTCCGTCAATCTGCCCGTAATGGCCGCCGCCGCTGCCATGGCCGGGCTCATCAGATGGGTGCGACCGCCGCGGCCCTGACGCCCTTCGAAGTTGCGGTTCGAGGTCGCGGCGCATCGCTCGCCCGGTTGCAACTGGTCGGGGTTCATTGCCAGACACATCGAGCAGCCTGCCAGCCGCCATTCAAAGCCGGCATCCTTGAAGATATCCGCGAGCCCCTCCTCTTCGGCCTGCGCGCGGACCAGCCCGGAACCGGGAACGACCATCGCCCGAAGGCCTTCCTTCTTCTTCCTGCCTTTGAGTATCTCGGCAGCGGCCCGCAGGTCTTCGATCCGGCCATTCGTGCAGGAGCCGATAAATACAGTGTCGATTTCAACCTCTGACAAGGGTGTTCCGGGCGTCAGCCCCATGTACTCGAGAGACCGCCGCGCCGCACCAACCTTGCCACCCTCGAAATCATCGGGAGACGGCACCGAAGCGGTGATCGGCAATACGTCTTCCGGCGACGTGCCCCATGTCACCACGGGCGCAATATCCTCGCCCTTGATGGTGATGATCTTGTCCCAATGGGCGTCGTCGTCGGAATAGAGCGTCTTCCACCAGGCCATCGCTGCTTCCCATTGCGCGCCTTTCGGCGCATGCGGACGGCCCATGCAGTAGTCGAAGGTCTTTTCGTCCGGTGCGATCAGTCCCGCCCGCGCGCCGCCTTCGATGGCCATGTTGCAGACGGTCATCCGCCCTTCCATGCTGAGGTCCCGGATCGCTTCGCCGCAATACTCGATCACATAGCCGGTGCCCCCGGCGGTGCCCGTTTTGCCGATGACCGACAAAGTGATGTCCTTGGCCGTGACCCCGGGCCGCAGTTTGCCCGTGATCTCGACCTTCATGTTCTTGGATTTCTTCTGGATCAGCGTCTGCGTGGCCAGAACGTGCTCCACCTCCGAGGTGCCGATCCCGTGCGCCAGCGCGCCGAACGCGCCATGCGTCGCCGTGTGGCTGTCACCGCAGACGACGGTCATCCCGGGCAGGGTCCAGCCCTGTTCGGGGCCGACAATATGCACGATCCCCTGCCGAATATCCGAAACCGGGTAGTAGTGAATGCCGAAATCCTTGGCGTTCTTGTCCAGTGCTGCCACCTGAATGGCGCTGTCTTCGGTCATGTTCTTGGGGTCTTCGCGC
>JASFFN010000245.1:0-4370 GCA_050124275.1 Roseobacter sp.
GAAGACCTGAGCCGGGCCGAGGCGCTCGGCGATAGATGGGCCGGTAAGTCGGGCAGATAAGTAAACTTCAGCCCTTCCGGATGCCAGAGCGTGCCCGCAGTATCTTTTCGGCGAGGTAGAAGTCCTCAGGTGAATCGACATCGATGGCCGCTTCGGCGAAGGGCATGTCCACGGTTGCAAGCTGTGTGCGGGTTCTACGCCCAAGTTTTTCCAATGCCTGAGCCAGCGTCAACCTATTGAGAACGTAACGCAGCGCTGTGGCGACACCCAACTGGCGCAGCATCGTCAGCGGACTCTTCCGGTTTTGTTCGATCTTGCGCCAGAAGGCGATGATGTTTCCCGCATTTTCAGTTTGCAGCGCGAAAAGATTGCAACCGCCCTGGCCGCCATCGCGAAACCGCATGCGGGTGCGACGCGCCTCGGGATACGCGGCCTTGACCATATCCGTCCGCGCCACCGCCGCCGTCACATCCGCGCCGGCTGTCAGCGCGTTCAAAAAATAGCCAAGTATCTCGGGTGTCAGCAGGCAGTTGTCCGCGGTCGTCATGAGGATCATGCCGTCACGTCCTGCGCCGAGTTCGTCAAATCCATCCAGTGTGCTAAGCGCCGGCGTCGCATTGGCCCTGATTGCAGAAAGCAGACCGCTGTCAATATGCGCTTTCAAACCCGGAACAGACCCGAGAAGATCGGGGTCCTCTATCGACACGAGAATGCGGGCAAATTCCTGTGAGGCCGCGAGGGTTGCGACGACCCGCTCGATCATCGGGATCCCTGCAATCGGTACCAGCGCCTTGTGCGAGACTTTCCCCAAAGCGGCGACCGGGCAGTCGGGCCCACGGCTGCCGGCGAGAACGAGCGCGGACCGCGTCATGTCAGGGATTTCTGAAATATTCTGTAGGTTTTATATTCCTCTCCGCCCATTTTTTCCGCGAGACGGCGCATCGGAGTATTGTCTTCCAGAACCCATGACATTTCGACTTTGTCCACCCCGAGCCTTATCACTTCGTTGATGACCCTGTTCATCAGGCTGCCGACGATCATCGGCCCCTGCAAGCTCGTCAGGTATTCCTTGCGTACGCCCATCAAGGGAACGCGAACGGACTTGAGCCCCCTGACCTTGAGCCGCCAGAGCAGTTTGGCCCAGCCGAAGGGCAGCAATTTGCCGTTCAGGTCGGAGATCGCTTCGTTCACGTTCGGCAGACACACGATGAAGGCCGCGGGTTTGTTGTCGATTTCGACAAACCACACCAGCTTCGGGTTTATCAGGGGTTTGAGCTGCTTCGCCATATGCTCGACTTCATCCGCCTCGAACGGCACGAAGCCCCAGTTGTCGGACCATGCATCGTTGAAGATATCGACGATGAGACGCACGTCGTCATGATACGATTTCATGCGTATGGGGCGCACGAGCGTGTTGTCCGGCAGCGCCCGGTCCTTGAGCGCCGCGAGCATCCGCGAAAGAGGTTTCCTCGCATCGACGAGATAGGCGAAGACGTCCCGCGCTTTCGTGTATCCCTGTTCTTCAAGGCGCTCGGACACATAGCCGTAATCGTGCCCCATCATCATCATGGGCGCGGTATCACTTCCCTTGATCAACAGCCCGGTTTCCTCGTTGATCGAGAGATTGAAGGGGCCATAGGCGATTTTTGCGCCTTGTGCGCGGAGCCAGTCTTCGGCCGTCCGGGTCAGGGCCGCAAAGATATCGGGGTCGTCTTCTACAGCGATCAGGCCGAAGTGTCCCTCTTCGGGACTGCGGGTTTTCGCGACCAATGGGTCCATCTGCGCGCTGATCCGCCCGACGACCTGTCCGTTGCGTCTGGCCAGCCAGAACCTGACGTTTGCGCGTTTGACGTACGGGTTGGTGTTTGCGCTCAATGCGTCTCGCCGCTCCATCAGGAGCGGCGGTATCCAGGTTTTGTCATCGGCATGAAGCCGGTAGGGAAGGCGAATGAATGCGTCCATGTCCGCCGCCGTATCGACGGGCGCAATTTTGACAGAATCTGCGGTCAACGCCTAAACCGCCTCGGACCAGCCGCGATCAAGCTTCCTGTTGCCGCGCGCCGGGCGGACGGGCGCGGGGCAGGTGACCGGTTTTCTCGGCGACCCACGGATACTGTTTCGCCTTTTCCTCATCGTATCCGAGGTTGTACACGCTGGCGCTGCGCGGACGATCCTTGGCTTTGTCGTAGTAGGTGCCGAGCGCACGGTCCACGGCAAAGTTGGTGATACCGTAGTTGCCATCCTCGTGGTGGAAATGATGCAGAAGGTGATGAGTCTTCATGTGCTGCAGCCATTTGCTGCGGGGCTGGAAGTTCAGGTGCTGGATGCAATGCACGAACTCGTACACACAGGTCATCAAAAGCCCGGCGGCAAGGGCGGCAGTTGCGCCGGCAGGACCGGCGATGGCCCAGCCCACAGGCACCGTCACGACAACGATCGTCGGCAAGGTGGTGTAGAGCGCGCCAAACAGAACCTCGAGGCGATGGGGGTCCTGATGATGATCGAAGTGGATGCGCTTCCAGACTGCTGCAGTGGACTTGAAGCGGTAAAGGTACTGGCTGTGCAGGACGAACCTGTGCAGGACGTACCAGACGACAGGGTAGAGGACGACGATCGCGCCGGCCGCGAGCAGCGGACCGATCCACCCGGTTGCCAGCGGAAAGGTCGCGATGATGGAGACCACCGCCAGGGCGACGTAAACCTGTATCGCGTAATACGTCGCATAGGCCTTTATCAGATCGCGCAGCGTCATCTTTCCGAGATCGAAGCTGCGCCCTTTCCAGGTCGAAAACAGCACCATTGCACACCTTTTTTTTCGTCATTTGCTCTTGGAGCGTAAATAGTGCCGGTCCGCTTGCATGTCCAGTGCATGGATTACCACAAAGCGGATGTGTGACGTTTTGCGCAAACGAGGCCGGACAGCGCCCGGTCTCGAGCCGATGCTCGCATCAGGTCAGCATTGGTTCGTGCCGCGCTTTCGGATAAAGCCAAGCCGTGCGGAGGCTATGCCAGACGAACGTAAGGCCCTGCCATACCGTAATGAAAATGAACGCTTCAGGCCCGAGCCCCACGGCGACGCCAAGCGTGAAAACGACCAGATTCACGTTGCGCCGCGCAATCCACGTCCGCACGAAACCGTCGAGGGGCGTCACGGCATGCAATCCGCGCCCGAACCGCTTTTTTGCAACCATGAGAGCCAGACGATCCGCGATGTAGAAAAAGATCAGCCACAGGGTTGCGTCGAACAACGGAAAGTCGGGGTTCGATATGCTCAGCCCCATCGCCCATGCGGCATACCAGAAAGGCGGGTGAACGATATCCAGACCGTGGTCGAGAATGTTGCCGATAGCGGAGTCCGTCAACGTCAGCCGGGCGAGTTTTCCATCCACGCTGTCGAGAATGGTCATGGCATAGGCCGCGGCAAACCCCGCCAGCCAGTACCCTAGCGCAAAAAGCGGTATCGCGAGGATGGTCAGAAAAATACTGAAGATCGTTACCATGTTCGGAGTGATCTTCCAGCGAATGCACAGTCTCACCAGCACCCAGACAATCGGCGGGTAGACCCATTTTGTCATGAAATCCGTCGACCCCTTGTAGTTCAGGTGAAAGAGCCGCTTTTCAAGGGCGTCGCGGGCTTGCTCGTCCGGCATTCTTTCCAGGGTGAAGGGCACGTTGCGGCGCAGGTTCTGAATGAAATCGGAAAACTCGGTAGCGTCCGCCCGTCGAACAGCACCGGTCGATACGAGTTCATCCGCGATCTCACGCAGGGAACCGGCCTCTTTCGCGGGGCTGGTCGACGAGGCGAGACGCAATATCGCCGAGCCGGTTTCACCGGCACCGCTGACGAAACAGGCGGGTTCTTCAAGCGCCATCATCAAGGGCAGGAGCCGCGTGTCCGTCACGGCCCCTCCATCCAGTGCGAGCACCGGTCCTTCTGTCGTTTCGAGAAATTTGCCAAGGCGTTCGCCTGCGGTGCCATCGTCATTCAGCACGGTGTAGCGTGGGTCGTTGGGCACATCGGGCATTCCCGACACGTAGACCGTGTTCGCTGTCGCGCCGGCTTCCTTGGCAATCGAGCGCAGGACACGTTCGAGAGTCGTATACCCGCAGATTTCGGGTGCGAGCCGTGAAGGTTCCGCGTCGATCCAGATGTGCATTCGGAGTCCTGTCTACCTTTCAAAGCGCGTGAGAAAAACGGCCGCGAAGCTGGTGAAAATCACAAGAGGGGTCCATGCCGCCACGATTGGCGCGATCAGTCCGGCCCGGCCAAGCGAACCGAAGATGCCGTCCACGATCAAAAAGGTCAAGCCAACCGCCAGTCCGACGAGAGCGCCGATCTGCGGGCCTCCAGAGCGGTTCAGACCTCTTAC
>JASFFN010000246.1:0-4367 GCA_050124275.1 Roseobacter sp.
TCAGTCCCTGCTCCCCAACCTTTTGGTGGCAAAGAATGCGAAAATCGCCATCATCTCGTCGCAGATGGCTTCCAGTGAACGCGCCCCGGGTGGCAGTTATATCTATCGCTCGTCTAAAGCGGCCGTGTTGAATTTGGGGCGCAATCTGGCCAGCGACCTGCGTGATCGTGGGATTGCCGTCGGTATCTATCATCCCGGCTGGGTTGTGACGGATATGGGGGGCGCGGCGGCCGATATCTCGGTCGACCAGGCGGTGGCGGGACTGGTTGCAAGATTCGACGCGTTGGATCTTTCAAGAACCGGTTGCTTCGAAACATGGGACGGGCGGCCACACGCCTTTTGACCGCGTACGGATCACGTGCATCTCCAAAGGACTGCTTTTTGTTTCCTGGCCACAGGCTTCGGGCTGTTTCAATTGCTTCAAGAAATGCAGTATCGTGCTTGTGCGTTCGTCACTGAGCGCGTACACCCGCCGCGTCAGAGACTAAGGACGCTTGAATGCCCGTGTTGGTAATGAAATTTGGCGGCACGTCGGTCGCGACGCCCGACCGGATCCGCAGGGCGGCGAAACGCGTTGGCGTCGAGGTGGCCAAAGGCTATGACGTCATTGTCATCGTATCGGCCATGTCGGGCAAGACGAACGAGCTGGTGGGATGGGTGGATGAAATTTCGCCGCTCTACGATGCGCGTGAATACGATGCGGTCGTCTCTTCCGGAGAGAATGTGACGGCTGGGTTGATGGCGCTGACCCTGCAGGAAATGGACGTGCCCGCGCGTAGCTGGCAGGGGTGGCAGGTGCCTGTATTGACGACCAGCGCCCATTCATCGGCCAGGATCGAAGACATTCCGACCCGGAACATTTCGGCGAAATTCGCCGAAGGCATGCGGGTGGCCGTGGTGGCGGGCTTTCAGGGGATCAGCCCCGAAGGCCGTATCACGACCCTCGGGCGCGGCGGGTCTGATACGACCGCCGTAGCCTTCGCGGCTGCTTTCAATGCAGAGCGCTGCGATATCTACACCGATGTGGACGGCGTCTACACCACCGATCCCAGGGTCAGCGCGAAGGCGCGCAAACTGGGCAGGATCGCGTTTGAGGAAATGCTTGAACTGGCCTCGCTGGGTGCAAAAGTGCTGCAGACCCGTTCCGTCGAGCTGGCGATGCGGTACAAGGTAAAGCTGAGGGTTCTGAGCAGTTTCGAAGAGCAATCCGATACAGCGGGTACGCTGGTATGCGATGAGGATGAAATCATGGAAAGCAATGTGGTCGCGGGCGTGGCGTTCAGCCGGGACGAAGCGAAAATGACGCTGGTCAGCGTTGCCGACAGGCCCGGCATCGCGGCGCAGATATTCACGGCGCTCAGTGACGCGGGCGTCAATGTGGACATGATCGTTCAGAACATCGCCGAAGAGGGGCGCACCGACATGACATGGTCCTGTCCCACGGATCAGGTCGCGCGCGCAAGAAAAGCCATCGAGACAGCCAAGGCGGATGGCCGGATCAATTTTCACGAGATGATCGCGGACACTGATGTGGCGAAGGTTTCGGTGGTGGGAATCGGCATGCGCAGCCATACCGGTGTCGCCGCAAAGATGTTTCAGGTGCTGAGTGCGGAGGGCATCAACATCAAGGTCATCACGACGTCTGAAATCAAAATTTCAGTGCTGATCGACCGGAAATACATGGAACTTGCGGTGCAAGCGCTGCATGATGCTTTCGAACTGGAAAAGGCGGCCTGACCGCAACTCGCGCCCAGGCGTCGCTTTTGTGGGAGGAGAGCCAGATTGTCCGAGCGCTTGGAAAGCCAGTCGCGTAAACTGCTGGGGCGGTTGCGTGACGCCATGGCGGGCAATGTTGCGGGGCAGGCGCGACTGGACGAAATCACCGCGTTGATTGCCGACAGCATGGGCTGCGAGGTCTGTTCCATTTATCTTTTCCGCGATGCGGAGACGCTGGAGCTCTGCGCGACGAAAGGCCTGAAAAAAGAAGCGGTGCACCAGACGCGCATGAAGCTCGGCGAGGGGCTTGTCGGACGTGTCGCGAAGAAGCGCAGTCTGGTGAACACCCCCGATGCGCCGACCGCCAAGGGGTTTCGCTATATGCCGGAAACCGGAGAGGAGATTTTCTCCAGTTTCCTTGGCGTACCGATCCAGCGCCTTGGAGAAGTCCTCGGCGTGTTGGTGGTGCAGTCCAAGGCGGCGCGTGAATTCTCCGCCGACGAGACCTATGCGCTGGAAGTTGTCGCGATGGTCATAGCCGAGATGGCAGAGCTTGGCGCGTTCGTCGGTGAAGGCGCCGCCATGTCCGAGCGGCATTCCCGGCCGGTGATGTTTCGCGGCACGGTCGGGCAGGAGGGGGCTGCCGAAGGTCACGTCTGGCTGCACGAACCCCGCGTCGTTGTGACGAACCCCATCGCGGATGATCCAAAGAAGGAACTCCAGCGACTGACCGATGCTATCGAGCAATTGCGGGTCGGTGTCGACCGCATGCTGCAGATTGCCGGACGGCAGGACAAGGAGCAGCTGCAGGTGCTCGAAGCCTACAGGATGTTCGCGAACTCCAAAGGCTGGATGCGGCGGATGGAGGAGGACATCTTCAACGGGCTGTCCGCGGAAGCGGCGGTGGAAAAGGAACAATCAACCGCCCGCGCCCGCATGTCTCAGGTGACGGACAGCTATCTGCGCGAGCGACTGAGTGATCTCGACGATCTCTCCAACCGCCTGCTGCGCATCCTCACCGGGCAGGGCAAGGACACCGGCGCGGAAATCCCGGCGGATCCGATCCTGATCGCGCGCAACATCGGACCCGCGGAACTGCTTGAATACGGCAGGAGCCTGAAAGGCATCGTCCTCGAAGAAGGCTCTGTTGGAAGCCATGCCGCCATCGTCGCGCGCGCGCTTGCCATTCCGCTGGTCATCCATGCCGGCAACGTCACGACAGAGGCGCTGAACGGCGACCACATCATGGTGGACGGCGAGCAGGGGATCGTGCATCTGCGTCCCGATGAGACGGTCGTTTCCGCGTTCAGGGAAAAGATCGCAATGCTCGCGGCGGCGCAGAAACGCTATGCGTCGATTCGTAACAAACCGGCTTTAACCCTTTGCGGTGAGACGATTTCGCTCTACATGAACGCCGGCCTGATGGCGGATTTGCCGTCACTGCCTTCATCCGGTGCGGAAGGGGTCGGACTGTTCCGGACAGAGTTGCAGTTTCTGGTGCGTAATCAGATGCCGCGACGCTCGGAACTTGTGGCGCTCTACGCCCGGGTGCTGGACGCAGCGCAAGGCAAGCGCGTTGTCTTCCGGACACTGGACATCGGGTCGGACAAGGTGCTGCCCTACATGAAGCCGAATGACGAGCCGAACCCGGCTTTGGGCTGGCGGGCGATCAGGGTCGGACTGGACAAACCCGGAATCATGAGAATGCAGTTGCAGGCCTTAATCCGCGCGGCCAACGGACGGCCGTTGACGGTGATGTTTCCCTTCGTGGCGCAGATGGAGGAATACACCGCAGCCAGACGCCTGATGGACAACACGCTCGCGACGGAAGAGCGGCTCGGTCACGTCTTGCCCGAAAAAATTGAGGTAGGCGCCATGCTGGAGACACCAAGTCTCGCTTTTGCCCCGAACAAGTTCTTTCAGCAAATCGATTTTCTATCGATTGGCGGCAATGACCTGAAACAGTTCTTCTTTGCGGCGGACCGCGAAAACGAGCGGGTGCGTCGCCGCTACGACACGCTGAATGTCTCTTACCTGAGTTTCGTTGAACGGATTGTCGAGCGCTGCGAGGCGACGGGAACCGCCGTGTCCTTCTGCGGCGAAGATGCCGGGCGCCCGGTGGAAGCGCTGTGCTTCGCGGCGATCGGACTGCGCAATCTGTCCATGCGACCGGCATCCATCGGCCCTGTGAAAAGTCTGCTCAGGCGCAGCGATCTGGGTGACGTGCGCAAGGTGATCTGCGATGCGCGCCACCGCGGCGAGATGTCGGTCCGTCCCGCCGTGATGGATTGGCTGCGGCAGCAAAAGCAGAATGATTAGCCGCTTAATCTGGTGACCTCCGTCGGAGAGAGTGCAAATTTCGGGAGACTTCCATGCCAGCACTCTTCAAATCCGGCGAGGCTTTGCGCTATGGTTTGCCCTTCGTCGTCTCGCTGCTCGGCGTATGGGCCTTTGAGCGCGCTTCACTGCCGTTGCCTTGGTTGCTCGGGCCGATTTCAGGCTGTTTGCTGGCGGCACTGGCGGGCTTGAGGATGCGGGCGTTCGGCGCCGTCAACACGACCATGCGGACGATACTCGGGGTAGCGGTCGGAGCGACCTTTACGCCGGCTTTGCTACTGTCTCTGACCGATATGTGGCCGACGCTCATGCTG
>JASFFN010000247.1:0-4365 GCA_050124275.1 Roseobacter sp.
CTCCGCGCCTTTCTCATAGACGGTTGCGGTGTAGAAGTTGTTGATTTCCTGGAAGCTTTCGGGGCGGACAGGATGCGCGAGCGGGCCCTGATCCTCCGGAAACTGCCGTGCGCGCAGGTCGATCACGTCGCTGATGCGCTTCACGGGGGCAGACCTCAGGTCGGAGGTGAACTGGCTGTCGCGGAACACGGTCAGACCTTCCTTGAGGCAAAGCTGGAACCAGTCGCGACAGGTGATGCGGTTGCCGGTCCAGTTGTGAAAATACTCGTGCGCTATGATGGCTTCGATGCGCTCGAAATTCGTGTCGGTCGAGGTTTCGGGCGAGGCCAGCACGGCGGAGGAGTTGAAGATGTTGAGGCCCTTGTTCTCCATCGCGCCCATGTTGAAATCGTCAACCGCCACGATGTTGAAGATATCGAGGTCATATTCGCGCCCGTAGACGTCTTCGTCCCATTTCATCGACGCTTTCAGCGCCTGCATGCCGAAGGCGCATTTGTTTTCGTCACCGGGACGGACGTAAAGGTTCAGGGCCACGTGGCGTCCGGACCGCGTGGTGAAACTGTCGGAGTGTGCGACAAGATCGCCCGCAACGAGGGCAAAGAGATAGGCGGGTTTTGGCCATGGATCATGCCATTCGGCATGGTGCGCCGTCGTTTTAACGGGATTGCCGTTTGACAGAAGCACCGGATGCGGGCCGTTTATCCGCACCGTGAAAACGCTCATGACGTCCGGACGGTCCGGATAATAGGTGATCTTGCGAAAGCCTTCCGCTTCGCACTGGGTGCAATACATGCCATTCGACATGTAGAGCCCTTCAAGCGCCGTGTTGTTCTCCGGGTCGATTTCAACCTCGGCCTCCCAGACAAAGGGGGTCGAGGGGACCTCGCAGGTCAATCCCTCCGATGTGATTTCCGGTGAAACCGCAATTCCATCGATACTTGAAGATATCAGCTTAAGGTTCTCACCATGCAGGAAAAACTCTCCGGCATCGTCCTTTGGTGAAAAATGGATGCGGCTTTTCACGCGCGTTTTCGTCGGGTGAAGTTCAAAGGCCAGGTCGACCTTTTCGACGTTAAAGCCATATGGCTGGTAGTCGCTCAGATAGATCGTGTTGGGGGCAGCGTCGCGCATGATAAGAAGCTTTCTCGGGAACCAATGTCGGTAGCCGGACGTTAGGACGCTGAGCGCCCGTCGGCAAGGCGGGGAAGGAGTAACTTGCGAAAGGAGAGATCATGTCATCCCCTGACGTGAACATTGAAAAACAGAAGCATCGTCACAGAACGATGATCCGCGGGTTGTGGATCGGTGCAGGCATTGCCCTTGTCGCGACGGTCGGCTTCACGGTTTTCGGCATCGATCTCGCGGCGATTTTCTTTGAACCGTCCGGGCCGGCGCCGCGTTAATGGCCATGCGGCGAAAGGGTGATCTGCCGACAAAGACCTGCGCGACCTGCGGGCGCCCTTTCGCATGGCGCAAGAAATGGGAAAAGGTCTGGGACGACGTCCTGTATTGTTCAAAAAAATGCAGCGCGACGCGCAAGAGCCGTCGGAAAAACTAGAAGCGGGCCGTAAACCGGCCTCACCGCTGTTGCCTCACCATGCCAAAGTGCCTAAACGACGCGAAGCACGTCAGAATGCTGCGGACAGGGCGAGGGAGAAATGCGCATGAAGGGGTTTGAAAAAAGAAGCGACCTGCAAGTGGCTCAGGCCCTTGCGGATTTCATCGAAACGCGTGCATTGCCGGGAACCGGGGTCGACCCGGACGGCTTCTGGTCAGGGTTCTCGGCACTGGTGCATGAATTCGGACCGAAAAACCGCGCCTTGCTGGCGCGCCGTGATGAATTGCAGTCAAAGATCGACAACTGGCACGTCGCGCGACGAGGTCAGGCGCACAATCATGAAGAGTATAAGGCTTTTCTGAGCGAAATCGGTTATTTGATGGACGAAGGCCCCGATTTCCAAGTGGATACGGCAAATGTTGATCCGGAAATAGCCACCGTACCGGGGCCTCAACTCGTCGTGCCCATCACCAACGCACGCTATGCGCTGAACGCGGCGAATGCGCGCTGGGGCAGCCTTTACGATGGCTTTTACGGCACCGACGCCATGGGCAGTCCGGCGCCCAGGGGCGGATACGACAGGGGGCGCGGGGCGCGGGTCGTGGCGCGGTCACGGGTGTTTCTCGATCAGGCGTTTCCGCTCGCCAATCTCAGCCATGCGGATGCGCGCCGGTACCACGTCCGGGCAGGAGCGTTGCTGGTGGACGACCAGCCGCTGCTGCAACCGGAAAAGTTTGTTGGCTACAGTGGCCACCCCAAGGCCCCGGACCGCGTGGTGCTTTGCAATAACGGACTGCACGTCGAATTGGTGTTCGACCGGACGCATATGATCGGCAGCCGAGATCAGGCAGGTCTGGCCGATGTGCGGCTGGAAAGCGCGATTTCGGCCATCATGGACTGCGAGGACTCAGTGGCCTGCGTCGATGCCGAAGACAAGGTCGTGGCCTACAGCAACTGGCTGGGCCTGATGCAGGGCGATCTGGAGGACACCTTCGAGAAGGGCGGCGAGACGGTCACACGCAAACTCAACCCCGACCGTGTCTATACGGGGCCGGACGGAAACGAGGTGACCCTCAAGGGCCGGGCGCTCATGCTGGTGCGCAACGTCGGCCACCTGATGACCAACCCGGCGATCCTCGACCGCGATGGCAATGAAGTGTTCGAAGGCCTCATGGACGCCATGGTGACCACGCTGATCGCGATGCATGACCTCAAGCGCGAGGGGGGGAATTCCGTCACTGGTTCCGTCTACGTCGTGAAGCCCAAAATGCACGGACCGGACGAAGTTGCCTTTGCGGATGAAACCTTCACCCATGTGGAAAAGGTTCTGGGACTGCCTCAAAACACCGTGAAGCTGGGGATCATGGACGAGGAGCGGCGCACGTCGGTCAACCTCAAGGAATGCATCCGTGCAGCCAGGAGCCGGGTCGCCTTCATCAACACCGGGTTCCTCGACCGGACCGGGGATGAAATCCACACCTCGATGGAAGCAGGTCCGTTCAGCCGCAAGGATTTCATCAAGCGCAAGGCCTGGATCACCGCCTACGAGAACCAGAACGTGGACATCGGGCTGGAATGCGGCCTGAGCGGCAAGGCACAGATCGGCAAGGGCATGTGGGCCATGCCGGACCTGATGGCCGCCATGCTCGAGCAGAAGATCGAACATCCGAAAGCAGGCGCAAACTGCGCCTGGGTGCCGAGCCCGACCGCTGCGACGCTGCATGCGCTGCACTACCACCAGGTCGACGTTTTCGCTGTTCAGGCCAAGCTCAAAGCTGGCGGGCGGCGCGCTTACGTTGATACGGTGCTCAATATTCCCTTGGCCGAGTACCAGAAATGGACGCAGGAGCAGATTATCCGCGAAATCGAGAACAACGCGCAGGGTATTCTTGGGTATGTGGTGCGCTGGGTCGATCAGGGTGTCGGCTGCTCGAAAGTGCCCGACATGAACAATGTCGGGCTGATGGAAGACCGGGCGACCTGCCGGATTTCTGCGCAGCACATCGCGAACTGGTTGCATCACGAGGTTGTCGACGGTCAGCAGGTCATGGCGGCACTGCGCAAGATGGCGGCAGTTGTCGACGGACAGAACGCGGGTGATCCGCTGTACCGGCCCATGGCCCCGGGTTTTGACGGCATCGCATTTCAGGCCGCCTGCGATCTGGTGTTCAAAGGCCGCGTGCAACCTTCCGGCTATACCGAGCCGATCCTGCATGCGCGGCGGCTCGAATTGAAGGCTGCGGGTTGAATGGGTAATCTGTTCCGGGATGCAGCATGTCGCGATCGTGCCTGACGCAACGGTCGAATTACGGGAGGGACAAATGGAAATCACGTTGAGAAAAGCGCGCACGATCGTGCGCAAAACACTGGAAAAGGGCCGCGAACTCGATCTGAAGCCGCTTTCGGTGGTGGTTCTGGATGCCGGTGGACATGTGAAGGCGTTCGAACGCGAAGACGGCGCTTCACCTGGCCGGTTCGGGATCGCGCACGGCAAGGCGCATGGCGCGATCATGCTCGGCATTGCCGGGACCGCTCAGAAGGCGCGCGCCGACGAACAGGCCTACTTCATGGCGGCGATGAACGGGCTTTACGGCGGCAAGCTGGTACCGGTTCCGGGGGGTGTTCTGGTCCGTGACAAAAAAGGAGTTGTCATCGGCGCGGTCGGTGTAACCGGCGACAGCTCGGACAATGACCTGATTGCTGCCATTGCCGGTATCGAGTCCGTCGGATTGACGGGCGAAGGCTGACGCCCGCCTGCTGCTTTTTTAAGCGGTATTCGGGTCGTAAAGCCCGTGCAAAAAGGCTGT
>JASFFN010000248.1:0-4361 GCA_050124275.1 Roseobacter sp.
AAACGCGTCCCTGTACTGGGCAAGACGTGTCTGCGCATCCACCACCTTCAGCATGAAAGTCCCGGTTGCGGGCTGGATGGTGGAGGTGACCAGAAGGATGTTTTGCACAACACGGAGCTCTGACATTGGGTGCGGAAAGCAAGCGGAAAACGGGCCTGCCGGTCAGTCCAGATAGCTTTGGATGTTCTTTGTTCTGAAGGCATTGAGCACGACGCCCAGAACATTCGTGTATTCCGCGATCTCACGTTCGCAGGCGTCGAAGTGCCCGTATTTCGTGCTGTTGGCGCGCGCCACGATCAATGCGCAGTCGACATTCTTGAGAAAGGCCCGGGTGTTGTCGCTGACCAGGATCGAGGGCGTATCGAAGATCATGATGTCGGGGGCGTAATTGGACTGGATCGTATCGAGGGTCTCGGCGGTCTTTTCGGCCAGAAGCACCCGTGTGGGGTCTGTTTCGATCCGCCCGGCCATGGCGATGGCGACACTTTCGCCCACGCGCACGGCCTGCGCGCCGAAAGGCACCTCGCCGGCCAGCATGTCGGCGATGTGGGCATCGGGCACCTGGCCGAGAAAATTGCCGACAGAGGGATCCTGCAGATCGAGATCGAAGAGCATGGTATGCAAACCGCCCTGACGGCCCAGCCCCAGCGCAAGGTTGCAGGCCATGGTGGTCTTGCCGCTTTTGGGCATCGGCGAGGTGATGGCCAGTCTCTTCCAGCCGTTCTGGCGCATCTGCAGCAGGATCTTGGTGCGCAGGATGTCGAAAGGCGTGGCTTTGTGGCTGGCCTGCCGGGTGACGACGTTGTGCTCGGAGAGCGCCTCGCCGGAAAGCTCGATCTCTTTCAGATCACTCCAGAGGTTGGTCTTGCGGTCGCCCTTGCGGGCCCTTGCCGCGGTCTGGCGCGGGTCCTTGCCCTGGGCCGGCGCGCCGGCATCCCGTCGGCTGCGGGCTTTCTCAAGGGCAGCTTGTAATTTCTCCATGGCGGTCAGATCCGTTGTTTGGGCAGGCAGGGGACTGCGCTGCGGGGCGGGGGTCAGCTCAGGCCGAGCCGGTCGAAGACCCGGTTGGCGAGAATGTCGAGTGGCATGTATTGCGTGTCGATGTACCAAAGGGCGGCGGGCACGCCGATGAGCACGGCAACGAAGCCGCCGACGAGCACACCGCGTCGGATCATGCGTTCGCGCGGCGATTCCATATAGGGAATGACGGCCAGCGGGATGATCCCGAATTTCGACTGCAGCTCGAAGGGGCGCCGGATGGCGCGGTTGAGCAGTTCCAGCAGGAAGAAGAACCCGACCGCCAGCCCGCCGCCGGCCAGAATGCCCATCGCGATGAGCCTGAAGCGTTTGGGGCCCGAGGGTTCCTGTGGCACGCTCGCGTTTTCGATGACACTGACCCGCTGACCCTGTGCGGTGACCTCGATGCGTTCGTTGACCCGCGCCTGGCCGAGGTTGGCGACAGCGTCGTTGTAGCGGGCCTGGATATTGGCGAAGTCACGCTCCAGCGCGTCCAGTTCGATGGCATTGCCGGCTGTTGCCTGGATCGAGGCGGCCAGTTCTTCGACCTCCCTGTTCACGCTGGCCAGTTCTTCCTGCATGGATACTATCCGCTGGTTCATTTCCGCCATCGTGAGCTCGAACGCGGTTGCTGGTTGTTGACCCTCGGGTCCGTCTGCACGGACCGCGGCGTTTTCCTGGATCGTTTTTTTCAGCTGTTCAATGCGGTTGCGCAGGATGCTGATCCGCGGGTTTGTCTCCGAATAGATCGCCAGCGCTTGTTGCAGATCCGATTCCAGTTGCTGCAACTGCCGTTCCTCGGCTGTCATCGTGGCGGGATCGAGCGCATCGACGCGCCCCGTCATCTCGAAAACCTGTACGATGTCTTCGCGTTGCTTGACCGCGGCGGCAATGTCGCGTTCAAGCCGGGGCCGACGTTCTTGGAGCAGGGCCAGGCGGTTCTGCCGGTAGGTCAGATCGCTGGGCAGGGCATTGGCGTTTTCATTCTTGAAGCGCACGATCTTGGCGCTCTGGATCCCGAGGTCGTCATTGAGCCGTTCAACCTCCTGTTCGAAAAATGCCAGCGTGTTTTCAGCGCGGCGCATGCGGAAATCGGTGCTTTCCTGCAGGATCAGGGTCACATATTCGTTCACGACGCCGGCCGCAATCTGGGCGGAGCGGGCCGTGAAAGACACGCTCATCAGCGTGGCCTGGTCGCGCTGCCCGCCGGAGCGGCGTATGCGGGTCTGCTGGCTCATGCCATCCACGATGGCGTCAGGGGTCATCGTGTTGATGTCTTCAAAGACGTTGAACTTGCGGGCGATGTCGAGCAGGTTGGCCCGCGTCAGCAGGCGCCGTTCGATCACCTGCAACTGCTGGCTGGCATCGACCTGATCGGCGGTGTTGATCATCGAGTTGGGGATCTGGGGCTCTTCGACCAGCAGCTGTGCGGAGGTGCTGAAGGTCGGCGGCAGTTTCAGGGCGGTCACGGTCGTGCTGATGGCGCAGAGCAGGAACAGGGCCAGCATGATCGGCAGGCGCCTGATAAAAAGTCCCCAGTAAAACGGCAGATCGAGGTTCATTCGGCAGCCCTTTCAGGCAGGGAGATCGGATTTCTCAGGTAAAGCGGCAGGGGCCGCGTGGGCAGGATCACGCCATCCCGGATCAACTCCTTGATGGTGGTCAGGCTGACGGTCTTGTGGCCGGCGCTGGCGGTATAGACAAGGGCCAGATCGCAGATCTTGTTGATCATGCGCGGAATGCCCTGCGCCGTCTCGAAAATCAGGCGCATTGCCTGCGGGCTGATCTCCTGGCCGGTGCCGCCCACATGTTCCAGCCGGTGGCGCATGTACTGGCGGGCGGTGTTCAGATCCATCGGTTCCAGATGGAAGGTGGCGGTGACCCGCTGGGCGAACTGGCGCAGCGAGGGGTCGGTGATCTTGTCGCGCAACTCGGGCTGGCCCAGCAGGATGAGCTGCAGCACCTCGTATTTGTTGGAGTTGATATTGGTCAGCATGCGCAGCTCTTCGAGCGCTTCAAACGACAGGTTCTGCGCCTCGTCGATGATCAGCACCACGCAGCGGCCGCTGGCGTATTCCTCGATGGCGAAATCCTGGAACTGCTCGAAAAGGGTGACATAGTCCGCCGACGGGTCCGAGGGGATGTCGAGCGCGCTGAGCACCCAGCGCAGCAGATCCCCCCGTCCGCCATGGGTGTTGGACAGAAGGCCCACGGTGAAATCCTCGTCCACATGCTGCAGCAGCGCCTGCACCAGCGTGGTCTTGCCGGTGCCCACCTCGCCGGTGATGACCGTGAGCGGCGCGCGGGTGACCAGACCGTATTCGAGGATCGAGAATGCGCGTGTGTGTGCCTTGGACCAGAACAGAAAATCCGGATCCGGCAAAAGCGAAAACGGCCGTTCGCTGAACTTGAAATGCTCGGTATAAAGATCCGGCGTCATCACATCACACTTCGTTACGCTTCCACATCAAACGGAAGTACACTTTAATATATGGATGCGCCTAGAAAAATAGAACGGCGAATTTAAGGCATTGTTAACGCATTTGCCCGGTGTGACGCATCTGCCCGCATATAGGGCACAATCGGGCACAAAGACCACAGAAGTGATTCGAAGACGCCCCGGGAAGGCCGCAAAGTGTTTCCAGTATGGAAACAGTTCGCCCTGCCAGTGTGTTTTTTTGAACATTTTCAGAGGCTCGGGCACTTCTATATATTGTGGTCGGGAGGTTCTGTTTGTCTGTCTGTCCGCTTTTGCGGCGATGTTTGCCGCAAAACAGGGCCAAATCCGCGGAACGGGCAATATTTATCGATCACCCGCATTGTCGCACGAGATTCAATCTTTAATAAAAAGCCCTCCGATGCTAGGGTTTCGCTACATTAACGTAGTCAGTTCGAGTGTGTCGGTTGTGATTTCAGTCGTACTTGCCAGTGTAACAGAGTTTTGGTGAGGGGTTGGCGAAAAGCCTTTATTAACTATGACTTTACATATTCCCAATCTATCGACGGAAACGCCTGCGAAAGCGCGGGCCAGCGTGGCAACGTCGGTCGCGCCCCCTGCAAGTCTCTACCGACTCTTCTTCAAACGCGCCCTTGATGTCGCCCTTGTGCTGATCAGCGCGCCCGTCGTGCTGCCGATGATCCTGATGCTGGCGCTGCTGATCGCGGCCACCGGCAATGTGCCGTTTTACTCGCAGCTGCGCGTGGGGCGGGGGGGAAACCGTTTCCGCATGTGGAAACTGCGCACGATGGTCCGGAACGCCGACCAGCATCTCGAAGCCTATCTGGCGCAGAACCCCACGGCCCGGCGCGAGTGGGATGCAACGCAGAAGCTCAAGAACGACCCG
>JASFFN010000249.1:0-4359 GCA_050124275.1 Roseobacter sp.
AGGGTTCTATTCGGCGCGCGAATACGATCTTGACGCGTTGACAAACTCGGGTCGTTCGCTCCTGGAACTCGGCCGGTCATGCCTTCACAGCGATTATCGCGGCGGCACCGCCCTCTTTCATCTCTGGAACGGGCTTGCCGACTACATCGCGCGGCACAAAATCGACATTCTGTTCGGCGTGGCGAGTTTCCATGGCACGGACCCGGCCGCTTTGGCGGCACCTCTGTCGCTGTTGCATCACTATCATCGCGCGCCCGAACACCTGCGGGTTTCGGCGCGCGCGGAAGCAGCGCAGTCGATGGACCTGATCGACAAGGGCGCGCTCGACCGGCGCGCCGCACTTCTGCAGGTGCCGTCGCTCATTAAGTCCTATTTGCGGCTGGGCGGATTTGTCGGGCAGGGGGCTTTTATCGATCATGACTTCAACACCACCGATGTCTGCCTGATCCTCGACACGACAAAAATGAACCAGCGCCAGGCGCGCCTGTACCAGGGAGGCACTGTGTGAGCGCCACCTGGTACGGGGATCAGCCGCCGCCGCAAAAATTACCCCTTGGCGTTTCGGGCTGGACGCGCGCCGCCTTGAAAACAATGGTACTGGTCCCGGTCATCTTCGGCGGACTTTTCCTTTTGTTGTTGGTAAGACTTCTGGAAGGTCCGATTTTCCGCCCGCGCCGTCCCGTGACCCCCTTCATCACCGTTTTCGTGTGCCGGGTTGTCCTGCGCGTCGTCGGATTGAAGGTGACTGTCGTCGGCGCATTCCGGCCCGCGACGAATGCGGTTGTGGCCAATCACTCAAGCTGGCTCGACATCTTTGCGCTCAATTCCGTCAAACGCGTCTATTTCGTCTCGAAATCCGAAGTGGCGTCCTGGCCGGCCATCGGCTGGCTCGCCCGCGCCACCGGCACGGTTTTCATCGAAAGGGATCGCAGCAAGGCGGCGGCCCAGAGCGCAGCTCTCAAGGAGCGGTTGTCCGCCGGTCATATGCTGTTGTTTTTTCCGGAGGGGACAAGCAGCGACGGTCTTCGCTTGCTTCCTTTCAAAACCTCGCTGTTTTCGGCCTTCTTTGACCCGGCTTTGCACGACAGTTTTCAGATTCAACCCGCCAGCCTACGCTACAAAGCACCGCCGGGACAGGATCCACGTTTCTTCGGCTGGTGGGGCGATATGGAATTCGGCCCGCATTTTCTGCGCGTGCTCGCTTTCGGCGCTGGAGGACAAGTGATCATACGGTATCACGACCCGATACAGGTGTCGGGTTTTTCCGACCGCAAGTCACTCGCCCTCGTCTGTGAGCAGGCCGTGCGCCGAGGAATTGCCTCGGATGCGTAGCGGGGCGGGGCGCTGAAAACCGTTTCGGCCTACTTCGCGTGGAAGAAAACGTCGTTCGTGACCATTTCGAGACCGTCGCTGTTCGGACCCCATTCCATCATCAGACAAGACGTGCCCTTGCGCTGAAAATAGGTCGCTTTCAACGGATAGTAGCCCGCTGTCGGCACCTTGACTTCGATCTCTCCCGCGTATCCGCAGGCGTGAACCCCATCGTAAAGACCCACCTGCTGACCACCAATGCTGATTTCAAGGCCGTCGTTTGTGAGGAAGTCCAACACATAGCTACCGGCTTTGTCGAACTTGACATAGCCCGAGATATCAGCGGCGACCAGCTCGGTACGGCCGGAAGTTAGCACAAAAGAACCCGCCGGTTCGTCCTCATAGGTCAATCCAGGGATAGGCTCGCCGGGTTCTGATTTTTTCAGAGCAGATTTTGCTTCGCTGAGCGAACGTCCCCTATTACGAAATGCGTAGTTGACTGCTAGACCAGCAGCTAACTGACTTGCTTTGGGTTGCGGATTTGCCGGTTGCAGCGTGACTGCTTGTGCAAATGCAGCGGCAGGAAGAAGGGTTGCGGTGGTCAGTACGGCGGCCAGTAATGAATTCCTCATGGTCTCTCCCCATTTGACTCGGTCGACGGGAAACCCCGACGTCCCTTTGACCCGACTTTAAATCCCCGACCCTGTGTCAGGCAAGAGCATGCTGCACGCTACGCGACGAAACCACTGTTTTTGTCCAGTTTAAGCTTGCAGGTGTCCGGGCTCTGTCCTATACGGCGCGCACTGAAACCCGCAGGCGGGGTTTGGGCGGTGTGAGGGAGACATCCTCGACGGTCCTCCGGTTGGCAGAAAACTGTCATGCCCCCGCCGAGGCTTAAACCGGAAAGGTATATCGACATGGCTCTTCCAGAGTTCACCATGCGTCAGTTGCTTGAAGCTGGCGTGCACTTCGGCCACCAGACACAGCGCTGGAACCCGCGCATGGCGCCCTACATCTACGGCGCGCGCAACGGCATCCACATCATGGACCTCACGCAGACCGTTCCGATGCTGGACCAGGCACTGAACGTGATCCGCGAAACCGTCGCAAAAGGCGGCAGCATCCTCTTCGTCGGCACCAAGCGTCAGGCGCAGGGGCCAATCGCGGAAGCGGCAGAGAAATGCGCGCAATACTACATGAACCACCGCTGGCTCGGCGGCACGCTGACCAACTGGCAGACGGTGTCCCAGTCGATCAACCGGCTGAAGGCCATTGATGAGCAGGCAGAGCAGGGCTTTGCCGGGCTGACCAAAAAGGAACGCCTTGGCATGGAACGCGATCAGGGCAAGTTGCAGGCGTCGCTGGGCGGCATCCGTGAAATGGGTGGTCGCCCGGATCTCATCTTCGTTATCGACGTGAAGAAAGAGGCGCTCGCCGTCGCGGAAGCCAACAAACTGGGTATTCCCGTTGTCGCGGTAGTCGACACCAACTGCTCGCCCGACGGCATCGACTACATCATTCCGGGCAACGATGATGCGTCGCGCGCGATCGCGCTCTACTGCGATCTGGCGGCGCGTGCGGCACTTGACGGCATGTCGGCACAGCTCGGCGCGGCAGGGGTCGACATCGGCGCCATGGAAGAGGCGCCGGTCGAAGAGGCTGTCGCCGAAGAAGCACCTGTCGAGGCCGAGGCCGAGACGGAAGAGGCGCAGGCCTGAGGTCTTTGTCACACGTCTGACACATGGGGCAGGGCATACCTGCCCCAAACAACACCAATCTTTCCCAAAGGAGAACCCAAGATGGCAATTACAGCCGCAATGGTGAAAGAACTGCGCGATACCACTGGCGCCGGCATGATGGACGCGAAAAAAGCGCTGACCGAAACGGAAGGCAACATGGACGAAGCCATCGACTGGCTGCGCACCAAGGGCCTCGCCAAAGCCGCAAAGAAATCGGGGCGCACTGCTGCTGAAGGGCTCGTCGCAGTGCACGTGGAAGGCGGCAAGGGCATCGCGATCGAAGTGAACTCGGAAACCGACTTTGTCGGAAAAAATGCCGAGTTTCAGGAAATGGTCGGAAAGATCGCCTACGCAGCCATGGGCGCTTCGGATGTCGACGCACTGAAGAAAACGGATATCGGCGGCAAGACGGTCGAGGATGTCATCACCGACAAAATCGCAACCATCGGAGAAAACATGTCGCTGCGCCGTATGTCGGTGATCGAAGGGGATACGGTCGTATCCTACGTTCACAACGCGGCGACGCACGGCATGGGCAAGATCGGGGTGCTTGTGGCGCTGACCGGTGGCGACGAAGCCTTTGGCAAACAGGTCGCGATGCACATTGCCGCCGTGAACCCGGCATCCTTGTCCGAGGATGATCTGGACCCGGCCGTTGTCGAGAAGGAAAAACAGGTACAGATGGACATTGCCCGCGAGAGCGGCAAACCGGAGCAGGTGATCGAGAAAATGATCGTTGGCCGGATGAAGAAGTACATGTCCGAAGTCACGTTGCTGAACCAGTCCTTCGTCGTCAATCCGGACCTGACGGTCGGCGAAGCGGCAAAGGAAGCCGGCGCAACCATAACCGGGTTTGTGCGCCTCGAAGTCGGCGAAGGCATCGAAGTGGTGAAAGAGGATTTCGCCGCCGAAGTCGCAAAGGCCGCTCAAGGCTAAGCCAGGCAAAAGAGCTTACGAAAAACGCCGCCAACGCGCGGCGTTTTTTATTAACTACAATGCGTTATTAAATTTTCCTCAACTAAAGTCTGGCTTTCAGCGCATCCATGGCGAGGATGTATCCATGCGCGCCGAACCCGCATATGATCCCGATGCAGACTTTCGCGATGAAGGATCGGTGCCTGAAGTCTTCGCGGGCATGCACATTGCTCAGGTGCAATTCGATGGTGGGTAGTTCGACAGACGCGATGGCATCCATTAGCGCAATCGACGTGTGTGTATAGGCACCGGCGTTCAGAATGATGCCATCGTGTTTTCCGCGGGCCGCATGAATCGCATCGACAAGCGCGCCTTCGTGGTTGGATTGATCGAA
>JASFFN010000250.1:0-4341 GCA_050124275.1 Roseobacter sp.
ACACCGCCCGCGCGGCAGTAGTCTTCACCCAGGTATTCTCCGGCGGGCTGCAAATTGACCAGAAGCGGGATGTCATGACCAAGCTTTTGCCAGTCATTGTTGTCCAGCGGCACGCCCAGATGCCGGGCGATCCCGTTGAGGTGAATGGGGGCGTTGGTTGAACCGCCAATCGCCGAGTTGATGACAATGGCATTCTCGAAGGCCTCGCGCGTCATGATCTGGGACGGGCGCAGATCCTCCCAGACCATTTCGACAATCCGCCGTCCCGTCTCATAGCTGATCTGCCCGCGTTCGCGGTAGGGGGCCGGGATTGCCGCCGATCCGGGCAACTGCATGCCCAGCGCTTCGGCAAGACTGTTCATAGTGGTCGCCGTGCCCATCGTGTTGCAATAGCCCACCGATGGGGCCGAGGAGGCAACGAGCTCCATGAAGCCTTCGTCATCGATCTCTCCGGCGGCCAGCATCTCGCGCGCTTTCCAGACGATGGTGCCGCTGCCCGTGCGCTCGCCCCGGAACCAGCCATTCAGCATCGGTCCGACGGACAGCGCGATGGCAGGGATGTTGACGGTCGCCGCCGCCATGAGCAAGGCGGGCGTTGTCTTGTCGCAACCGATGTTCAGAACGACACCGTCCAGCGGGTATCCGAACAGAGTCTCAACAAGGCTTAGATATGCAAGGTTCCGGTCCAGCATCGCGGTGGGCCGCTTGCCTGTCTCCTGTATCGGATGCACCGGCACTTCGATGCAGGTGCCGCCCGATGCGATGATCCCGTCGCGTACCCTCTTGGTCAGTTCGAGGTGATGACGATTACAGGGGCTGAGATCGCTGCCGGTCTGCGCGATCCCGATGATCGGCTTGCCCGACTGCAGTTCCGCGCGTGTCAGGCCGTAGTTCAGGTACCGCTCCAGATAGAGCGCGGTCATCTCGGGGTTGTCCGGGTTCATGAACCATTTGCGGGACCGCAGATCTTCGATATCGATTTTCTTTGTCATTGTCCTGACCAGCCTCCGTCGATGACATGGGGATGTCCGGTGGTAAAGGCGCTTTCATCGCTGGCCAGATAGACCACCAGTGCGGCGATTTCCGCTGCCGTCGCCACGCGCCCCATGGGCTGGCGCGCCACGAACTGGCGCATGGCTTCTTCCCTGCTGCCCAGTTCCTTGCCCAAGGCATCGACACGCTCGAGCCAGCTGGGGCTTTCCACGGTCCCCGGGCAAATGGCATTGCAGCGAATCCCCTTGTCGATGAAATCGACCGCGATCGATTTCGTCAGCCCGATGACCGCCGCCTTGGTCGTGCCATAGATGAACCGGTTCGGTGCGCCTATCACAGAGGAGCAGGCGGAAGACATGTTGATGATCGAGCCGCCGCCACGTTCCAGCATCCCCGGCAGGGCAGCGGAAATCGTGCGCACCATGGACCGTACGTTCAGATCGAACGCGAAATCCCATTCTTCCTTTTTGGCATCGAGGATGGTGCCGTGATGAACAAACCCCGCGCAATTGAAAAGGACATCGGGACGTGCGCGCGCAACCCCTTCCGACACACTCGGGTCACTGCGCACATCAAGTTCGAAGATCTCGATGGTGCCGTGATTCGGTCCGGCAAGCGTTGACAACGCTTCCATGTTCACGTCGGTCGCAAAAACATGTGCGCCCGCTTCGGCCATGGCGAGCGCACTGGCGCGCCCGATTCCCTGCCCGGCTGCCGTAACAAGCGCGCGTTTTCCCTTAAGCCTCTGCCCTGACATAATTTTCCCCCCATCATCAGTTCAGGCGTGCGATTTCATACCACTGTCCAAAGAGGTCTGATGGATCGCTCGTCTCGCTGACGTCGCCAAGAAACCACAGAACGGGCTGGTCCCGCGGCTGCTTTACTTTAGCGTAAGACAGCGCAACAGCTTTGACCACCGCAAAGAACGGCAACGACCAGAGGACATCAGGGATGACACAACCGCGCATAATCACATTGATCGGGACGGGGCTGATGGGCGTGCCGATGTCCCGCAACCTGCTCAAGGCGGGGCACGAGCTGACCGTATGGAACAGAACCATCGCGCGCGCGGAACCGCTTGCCGAAGATGGCGCACTCGTCGCGGAAAGTGCGGTGGACGCCGTGCGGGGCGCCGAATTTATCATCACCATGCTGTCCGACGGCTATGCTTCAGGTGCGCTGATCGACGATCCGGACATTCAGGCGGCGCTTTCACCGGGAGCGATCTGGATCGACATGTCGAGCGCAAAGCCGGAACACGCCCGTGCGCAGGCAGCAACGCTGGCGGCATTGGGCTTTGCGCATCTCGACGCCCCGGTGTCGGGCGGCACGAAAGGCGCCGAGGCCGGGACTCTTGCCATCATGGTCGGGGGCGAGGACGCGGTCTTCGAGGCGGCGCGCCCGGTATTCGAGGCCATGGGAAACCCGGTGCATGTAGGTCCGTCGGGCGCCGGTCAGTTGTCAAAACTCGCAAACCAGACCATCGTCGCCGTCACGATCGCCGCCGTGGCCGAGGCGATGTTGCTGGTAGAGCGCGGAGGCGCGGACCCTGCGGCAGTGCGCGCCGCGCTAAAGGGCGGTTTTGCGGACAGCACGATCTTGCAGCAGCACGGGGCCCGCATGACCAGCGGGGATTTCGAGCCCGGCGGATTGACCAAATTCCAGATAAAGGACCTCGACAACACTTTGGACGAGGCCGCCAGCCTCGGCCTCACCCTGCCTGAGACACAAAACGTCCGGGACCGTTTTCAATACTTCAGCGAGCACATGAATGGCGCGGAGAAAGATCACTCCGGCCTCTACCTCGAACTGAAAGCACGAAACGGGATCGACATATGACACGGATACTCATTCTCGGCGGCGGCGGCATGGTCGGCCAGAAACTGGCACACCGGATCGCAACTGTAGGCCCGCAAGGCCACGCGAAACCGGATGTCACGCTCTTCGACATGGCGTTTCCGCCCCAAAGCGCTGCCGGCAGCCAGATCACAGGAAATCTGACCAACGGCGAAACGCTGCGGTCTCTCGCACGCAAGCGGTTTGACATCATCTTTCATCTCGCGGCCGTGGTATCCGGCGAGGCGGAAAAAGACTTCGACAAGGGATGGGCGGTCAACATGATGTCCATGTGGACCCTGCTCGAAGCGCTCCGGCATGAACATACGGTATCGGATGGCGCTTACATTCCCCGCATCGTCTTCACGTCTTCGATCGCCGTCTTCGGAGGGCCATATCCTGACAAGATCAACGATACTTTCCTGAGTGCGCCGCAGACCAGTTACGGGGCGCAAAAGGCGATCTGCGAAGTCATGCTGTCCGATTTCAGCCGCAAGGGATTTGTGGACGGGATTTCATTGCGTTTGCCGACGATCTGCGTCCGTCCCGGAAAGCCCAATCTTGCCGCTTCGTCTTTCTTCTCCGGCATCATCCGCGAGCCGCTGAACGGCCTGGAGGCGATCTTGCCGGTACCGGACACCGTGCGCCATTGGCACGCCTCTCCCCGCGCGGCGGCGGGCTTTCTGTGCCACGCCGCAACACTGGACACCGCCCTTTTGGCGGGACGTCGGGCGCTCAATCTGCCGGGCCTGAGTTGTACGGTGGCCGAACAGATCGAAGCGCTGCGGCGGGTCGGCGGCGAAGAGGTCGTGCAAAGGATCAAGCCGCGCCCGGACCCCGATATAATGCGGATCGTGGAAGGCTGGCCGCGCGACTTTCAGCCGGATCGCGCGCTGGAACTTGGGTTCAAAGCGGAAAGCAGCTTCGACGAGATCATCGAAACTTACATTGCCGACGATCTGACGGGCTGAGGATCCTGCGTGCGGTTTTCCGGGTCGAGATGCCGCGCGAGATGATCGTGGATTTTTTGACGCGTGAGTTTCTCATCGCCGTCCAGTGCGGCAACCATGATGGCGTGATGGTGCTGAATGTTCATCGAGATGAAATCAAAGTTCCGGTCGGCGACCATCAGTTGCTGACGGAAGCGGCGGTAAACCTGCACATGCATTTCCTTCAGCGTGTCCGACCGGCAGGCCGAAATCAAGGTCTGATGAAACTCAAGCTCGGCATTGAACCAGATATCCACCAAAGGCGATGGATCTCTGGCCGTGTGAATCCGTTTTTCAATATGGCTGAGCTGATGATGCGCGGCCGACAGGCGCGCTTCCCACGCCACACCACCGTGGCGAATCGACAGGACGGTTCCTTCCGCCTCGAGAAGGATGCGGACATGGGTGAGTTCGGCCAGAAGCTTTGCCGACTTCACCGGAACCCGAAAGCCGCGTTGTTCCTGAAAATCAACGAGACCCTCGGTAGATAGCCGGAACAGCGCCTCCCGCACCGTGCTGGCCG
>JASFFN010000251.1:0-4292 GCA_050124275.1 Roseobacter sp.
CGGTGAAGGCGAGACGGGACAGGACCGGCTCTTTGCATCTGGGCTTGAGTACGTCGTGAACGGCGAAGAAGTGGTCATCGACAATGTCGCCTTCGGCAGCTCCGCCGCCGAAGCGGGCTTTGACTGGGATCAGAAGATCGAGGAAGTGCTGAAACCGGCGGCGCAGCCGTCAAAGTACTGGATGTTCATTCCCGGCCTGCTTGTCCTGGCGCTGGTCGTGATGCTCCAGCGGGGCCGTGCGCGCCCCGTCTCCGCCACTGCACCAGAAGGAGCCTGACCCGTGTTCGACCGTATCTTGCTACCCGTTGACATTACGCATCCCGAAAGCTGGGAAATGACGGTGCCCGCTGCGTTGAAGTGCGCGGGGCAGAAGGGCGAAATCCATTTGCTGGGCATCGTACACGATCTCGGCAGTGCAATGGTTTCCTCTTTCCTGCCTGCGGATTTCGAAAAAAGAGCGATGGAAGATCTGAAGGCAAAACTCGTTGATCTGGCGGGGGCGCAGTTTCCGCAAGGCGCCAAAGTCGAGGTCCACGTGGGCCACGGGCATGTGCCCGAGACAATCCTGCGCATTGCCGAGCACATCGGAGCTGATCTGATCGTGATGTCCTCGCATCCGCCAAATGACTTCCAGACCCTTCTCGTCGGCTCGAATGCCGACAAGGTCGTGCGCCATTCCACCATTCCGGTGCTGACCGTGCGCTAGTGCACTTGAACAACCAAGAACAAAGAAAGCAGACGAACAAATGACTCCCTTCGCAATCGCCGGTGTCCAGATGCACGTGGCCGCGCTGCATTCGAACGTAGAGGCGATGCGCCACCGGATCGATATCCTGATGGCGCGATTTCCGTGGACACAGATGGTGCTCTTTTCCGAGCTTGCGCCGTTTGGGCCACTGGACCAGTACGCCCAGCCTTTTCCGAACGATACGCTGGCGCAGTTCCAGGAAGATGCACGACGTTATGGCATCTGGCTGATCCCGGGATCGATGTTCGAAAAGCGGCCCGACGGACGCATTTACAACACGTCTGTCGTCATCAATCCGCAAGGTGAGATCGTGGCCAAATACTCCAAGATGTTTCCTTTCCTGCCATACGAGAAAGGGATCGCCGCGGGGACGGAGTTCTGCGTTTTCGATGTTCCCGACGTCGGGCGGTTCGGTCTGTCGATCTGCTATGATATCTGGTTCCCGGAAACGACCCGGCAGCTGACCAGTCAGGGTGTGGAGGTGCTGCTGCATCCCGTGCTCACGGGCACAACCGACCGCGATGCCGAAATCGCGATCGCGCGTGCAACGGCCGCGCAGTTCCAGTGTTATGTTTTCGACGTGAACGGTCTGGCCGCGGGGGGCGTGGGCCGGTCGCTGGTCGTCGATCCGACGGCCACGGTGCTGCACCAGTCCGCGGGTCAGGAGGACATCTTCCCCATCGAGATTGATCTCGACATCGTGCGGCGGCAGCGCGAAACCGGGCTGCGCGGTCTCGGTCAGGTGCTCAAGAGTTTCCGTGACCGGGCAGCGGATTTTCCCATTTACGACCGGACCTCAGGTTCAGGTAGCTATCTCGATACGCTGGGCCCGCTTGAGACGCCAAAGCAGGGCTCGCGCGCGGGTATGGGCGCAAGCGATCCGCGTACGGCTCTCGGGACTGCATTGGCAAAAGAGGCGGATACCAACGGCTACAGCGCCGCAGTGCCGATGTTCAAGGGAAAAACCGGTACTGATTAAGGCTTTGGTATCGCGGCTTGGGTTCACGCACTTCGGTGCATCACGGAAGGACGATCCATGAACGTTCAGCACGACAGCAATAAACTGCCCTCCGTCAGCGACTACTACAGCGCGACGCAACTGCGAGCCGACCGATGGAGCGCGCTGCGGGAGACGGCGGAATCAATGCTCGTGCACGGCGTGGAGGGTCGGCAGGGCGGCAAACTTCTCAAGACCGCCGAAGCCCTGCTGGACGCCCTCGCGCCGATCGAGGTCTACTGGGCGTTTCCCGGTGCCCATTCCTTCGAGCATTTGCGCAAGCTTCTGGAACAGCGCAACATCGAAGATCTGTCCATGTCGGTACGCCGGGTCGCGCGGGCGCTGACGTCAGGTGCCTACCGTCGCCGGACCATTCCGGTCGCCGGCGACGAGTTCGACAACGAAGACTATGAAGATGAAAGCACACTCGCGCCCGAGGACCGTGCTCTGGGGCGCCCCTATTTCGAGGTTCTGATCGTCGACAACGTGAACGAGCATCAGGAACGTTTCCTGAAGAACAACTTGCATCGCGTGCGCCGCGCGGAAGACCCGTTCATTTACGAAGCGGTCATCGTGCCAAGCCTCGAAGACGCGCTGATGGGCATCCTCTTCAATTATAATGTTCAGGCCGTCATCGTGCGTCCGGGGCTGGTGTTGAAGTCAAGGAACGTGCTGCCGATCCTTCAGCAGTACCTCCATCGCCTCTACAAAGAGGAGGACGTGGAAGGGCTGCAGCCCTATGCCTACGGACCCGAAGCCTGCCGCCTGATTGCCAAGGTGCGCCCGGAACTGGACGCTTATCTCATTACGGACCGGTCGGTGGAAGATATAGCCGGCCTTGATCTGGGGCGCTGCCGGCGGGTTTTTTACAACCAGGAAGACTTTCTGGAATTACATCTCAACATTCTGCGTGGCGTGAACCGGCGGTACAAGACGCCTTTCTTCACCGCTCTGAAAGAGTATTCCAAGCAGCCCACCGGCGTGTTTCACGCAATGCCGATCAGCCGCGGCAAATCGATCAGCCGGTCGCACTGGATACAGGATATGGGCGCCTTCTATGGCCCGAACATCTTTCTGGCCGAGACGTCGGCTACTTCCGGCGGGCTCGACAGTCTGCTCGAGCCGCGCGGCCCGATCAAGGAAGCGCAGGACATGGCCGCGCGCGCCTTCGGGTCGAAGCAGACGTTTTTTGCAACCAACGGCACCTCGACCTGCAACAAGATCGTCGTACAGGCGCTGGTGCGGCCCGGGGACATCGTGCTGGTGGACCGGGACTGCCACAAGTCGCACCACTACGGCATGGTGCTGGCCGGTGCGCATGTCGCCTATATGGACAGCTATCCGCTGCACCAATACTCGATGTACGGCGCGGTCCCCTTGCACGAGATCAAGCATACGCTGTTGCGCCTGAAAGCGGCGGGCAAGCTCGACAAGGTGCGCATGGTGCTGCTTACCAACTGCACCTTCGACGGGCTGGTCTACAACGTCGAGCGCGTCATGGAGGAATGCCTCGCCATCAAGAAGGACCTCGTGTTCCTGTGGGACGAGGCGTGGTTCGCCTTTGCACGATTCAGCCCAACCTATCGGCAGCGCACGGCCATGTCGGTCGCCAACACCCTGCGCGACCGCTTGCGGGACGAGGCGCATGTAAAGGCCTGGGAGGCGCAGCAGGAAAAGCTGAAAGACGCGGACGAAGAGACGTTGCTCAAAACGCGTCTTATCGCGCCGCCCGACGCGCGGGTGCGCGTCTACGCCACGCAGTCGACCCACAAGACACTGACGTCGCTGCGGCAGGGATCGATGATCCACGTGAACGATATGGATTTCAAGGGAGAGGTCGAACAGGCTTTCCACGAAGCCTATATGACGCATACCTCGACCTCGCCGAATTATCAGATCATCGCCTCGCTCGACGTGGGCCGGAGGCAGGTGGAACTGGAAGGCTTCGAATTCGTCCAGCGGCAGGTGGAAAGCGCCATGGCGATCCGGCGCGCGGTCGCAACCCACCCTCTGCTCAAGAAATATTTCCGCGTTCTTACGCCCTCAGACATGATCCCCGAGAAGTACCGCGAAAGCGGTGTCGTCGCCTATTTCGACGAACACGAAGGGTGGTCGGACAAATGGGAGATCTGGGCGCAGGACGAGTTCGTTCTCGATCCGACGCGCGTGACCCTTGCCGTCGGCGGGACAGGCTGGGACGGCGACACGTTCAAGACCAAGATCCTGATGGACAAGTACGGCATCCAGATCAACAAGACCTCGCGCAACTCGGTGCTGTTCATGACCAACATCGGCACGACACGATCGTCCGTCGCCTATCTCATCGAGGTCCTTGTCGAAATCGCCAACGAGCTTGACGAACTGCTCGACGACGCCTCGCGGATGGAGCGGCTGTCGTTCGACAAACGGGTAGCCGGCCTCATTGAACATGTCCCGCCGCTGCCGGATTTCAGCCGCTTCCACGATGCTTTCCGCGCTGGCTCCGAGACGCCCGAGGGGGATATCAGATCTGCGTTTTTCCTCGCCTACAACGAGGACAACTGCGAT
>JASFFN010000252.1:0-4260 GCA_050124275.1 Roseobacter sp.
CGCCCGTAACTGAGTACGCCGTCGCTCAGTGGCGCAAACATGAGCTCGCCGCGCACGGGTCCCGGGCCAAGCTGAACCGGGTCCATTGTCGCACCTGCACTGGCTTCCTCCAGATCTTCGATGCCGTTAATGCGCTGATAAAACACTGAATGCCCCCACATATCTGGCGGTCCCACCTTAAAAGAGGAGTGGGACTAATTCAATATCGGGACTATTTCAAACCCCATATGGTCCCGAGAAGAAAGTTACCGGTTTCGTTGCCATCGGCTCAAATCACGAGCGAAAACTGGACAGTGACACTGAATTCTATGCACGTTTTGCCACAGCCCTCGTTCACGTTCGAGCCACCACTCAAGCAACATTGAAATCGATTCGCGAAAAAAGGACTTTTTAATGAATACGAGGGGCCCAATCAATTGCAGCAGCTTTGTTGTGCACGACGATGCTTGTGCAAAGCATTAGTGCGCAGAATATCGGCCAGCGCAAGGTGACCCATTCAGTTTACTTCTGAGGTCCTTGAAAGACGCCTTTTCAACAGAACTATACGAGACATCTACCGGAGAGAGAGGGTATCCATGCTGTCAAAAACAAGACTGATTTCCGCAACGCTTTGCGCGCTGATGGCGTCGCTGTCGCCCGTGCAGGCTCAAGAATCGAAACCGAACATCCTCGTCATCATGGGAGATGACATCGGCATTACCAACATCAGCGCCTACAGCCACGGCATCATGGGGTATCAAACGCCAAACATCGACGCGCTGGCCGAAGCGGGTGCGATGTTCACAGATTATTATGGTGAGCAGAGCTGTACCGCCGGGCGGTCCACGTTCATCACCGGGCAAAGTCCGTTCCGGGTCGGTCTGACCAAAGTGGGTATGCCGGGTGCCAAGCAAGGCATCAGCGACGAAGACCCGACCATTGCGACGCTGCTGAAACCGCAAGGCTATGTATCCGGTCAGTTCGGCAAGAACCACCTCGGCGACCGCAACGAGTATCTGCCAACCGTCCATGGTTTTGACGAATATGCAGGCGTGCTTTACCACCTCAATGCCCTCGAAGAACCAGAAAACGTCGACTATCCGAAGGACCCGGCATTTCTTGAAAAATTCGGTCCCAGGAACGTCATTTATTCCAAGGCTGCCGAAGAGAGCGATGACACGGAAGATCCGCGTTTCGGTGTTGTTGGGAAACAGACCATCGAAGACCTTGGCCCGATGACCATCGAGCGGATGAAGACCTACGACGACGAGACGCTCGCACAATCCCTCGACTTCATGGAGCGCGCCGTAGACGACGGCAAACCTTTCTTTCTCTGGCACAACACGACGCGGACCCACACCTATACCCACCTGCGCCCGAAATACGCAGACATGATCCCCGAGAAGGGCTTCATGGGCGCGGCCATGACCGAATTCGATGATACGGTCGGCGCCCTCACAGCAAAGCTGGATGAATTGGGCGTTGCGGACAACACGATCGTTATTCTGACAGGAGACAACGGCGCGATGAAGTTCAGCTGGCCGGATGGCGCCACGTCGCCCTTCCAGGGCGAAAAAGCCACCACATGGGAAGCGGGCGTGCGCGTGCCAGCCATCGTCAGGTGGCCAGGCGTTGTCGAGCCGGATACGGTCATCAACGACATCTTCCATCACAGCGACTGGCTGCCCACCTTTCTGACCGCCGCGGGGGAGCCCGATATTGGCGCCAAGCTTCTTGAAGGTTACGCGGTTGGAGACAAGACCTACAATGTCCATCTGGATGGCTATGACCAGACCGCCCTGCTGTCCGGAGAAGGTCCGGGAGCGCGCAACGAATTCCATTACATCACGGATGATGGCGACTATGCGGCGATGCGCTACGGCAAGTGGAAGATTTCCTTTCTGACACAGGAATGCGTCGGCATGGATGTCTGGGATTGTGAGTACAAGGTGCACCGCTTCCCACGCATCACCAACTTACGCTCGGACCCATTCGAAGAAGCGCAACAGCCAGGCGCAAGCTTCAGTTGGCAAGACTGGCAGTTCCGCCGCGCTTTTGTACTGGTGCCAGCGCAAGGCATCGTCGGCCAGTTCGTGTCGTCTTTTGAAGACTACCCGCCACGTGGCGAACCCGCCAGCTTCGCTGTTGGAGACGCTTTGAAAAAACTGTTTGTGCAGCGCCACAACTGAAGAACCCGCAACTCAAGAAGGAGACATCGACATGAAACAGGTGCTCAAATCTCTTCTTATGCTGTCGGCCGTGCTGGCGGCATCGCCGGCGCTCGCCCAGAACGTCGGCCAGCCCGCGGGCGAAGCGGGCAAGCCCAATCCGCTCAATAATGTCTATTTCGGCGAGCAGCACCTGCACACGTCTGCCTCTGCCGACGCCTACATTCAGGGCAACCACAAAAACGACATCGACTCGGCGTTTCGCTACAACAAAGGTGAGGCTGTCGTAAGTGGCCTGACCGGCGAAAAGCATCAGCGCAAAACGCCGTATGACTGGACCGCTGTCACCGATCACGCTGAGTACCTTGGTCTCTTGAAGGGTCTGGAGTCGGATAATCCGCCCGTGTCCAAGGACGATCCGGTTGTTTCGGGCATTGCCAGCGATGACCCCGCAGTGCGGGACAAGGCGTTCGGTTTGCTCGTAGGGTACTTCACCAGAAACGAGCGGTACGAGCCTTTTGAGAACAAGGAATTCCTGCGCTCGGCCTGGCAGCGTCACAAGGACGTGATCAACAAACACAACGAGCCGGGCAAGTTCACGACGCTGATCGCCTTCGAATGGACCGCGATGCCGAACAACCAGAACCTTCACCGCAATGTTTTTTTCCGCGACGACGAAGGCCCTGATATGCCTTTCTCGTCTTTCGATTCAGATCGACCCGAAGATTTGTGGACGTATCAGGATGTTCAGCGTGAAGCGGGCCACGAAAACCTGTCCATTCCGCACAACGGCAATCTCAGCAACAGTCTGATGTATGCGCCGTTCACTTCGGAGGGCGCTCCGATTGATGCCCGTTATGCCGAGCGTCGTGCCCGCAACGAGTTGCTGACCGAGATAATTCAGACCAAATCAATGTCTGAAACCCATCCCGCGTTGTCGCCAAATGATGAGTTTGCGAACTTTGAAAATGGCTTCAAAGGCCTGATAGGCACTTTGCCGAACGCAACTGGCCGTACCGATTACAGCTTTGTGCGCAGGGCGTTGGCGGATGGTCTGGGGCATCAGATCGACACCGGCGTCAACCCGTTCAAATACGGCATCGTCGGTGGTGCTGATTCCCATACTGGCTTTTCCGTGAACGAAGAGAACAACTATACCGGTGTGCACAACATTTTTGACATGACTCCGGAGGTTCGCCTTAATTCCGGCGCGAACAGCACCGGCGCGAGCTCGTTGGTGTTGGGATCAGCCGGTGCAACCGCCGTCTGGGCGCCTGAGAATACCCGTGAAGCCATCTTTGACGCGATGAAGCGCAAGGAAGTCTATGGTACATCAGGCCCGCTGATCCGTCTGCGCTTCTTTGCAGGTTGGGACTACCCCGACGACCTTATCGAAGATCAGGAGTTTGTCAAAAAGGCCTATGAAGGCGGTGTCCCCATGGGTGGAGATCTTAAGCCGCATCCTGCCAAAGACCTCGCCAAGGCGCCAAAGTTTGCTGTCTGGGCGCTTAAAGATCCTGAAAGCGGAAATCTTGATCGCATTCAGATCGTGAAGGTTTGGCAGCAGATCGGCCACAGCTACGAACAGGTCTATGACGTTGTATGGTCGGATGATCGTAAAGTGGGCGCAGACGGCAAGGTACCGGCGGTTGGAAATACTGTCGACATCAAGACCGCGACCTACGACAACTCAATTGGCGACAGCCAGTTGAGTGCGGTCTGGACTGATCCGGATTTCGACCCGACGCAACACGCCGCTTACTACGTACGGGTTCTGGAAATCCCGACGCCCCGGTGGTCGACCTATGACGCCGTGGCATTGGGCATTGATCCCCCGAGCTCGGTGCCTGCCACCCTTCAGGAGCGCGCCTGGTCTTCGCCCATCTGGTACACGCCGTCTGATGAAATCATGGAGATGGCAGCTTCAGAGTAGAGAGTTGAGGCGGGCGGTACACTTGATCGATGCGTCGCCCGCCTCAAAGAAATCAGCAGATGCGAGAGCAATATGACCCTATGCACCAAGCGACTGACAGCCACTCTTTTGTGCACGTTGGTTCTAACGACGGCCTCTTACGCTCAAGATAACAATGGTCAGCCCGCGGGCGAAGAAGGC
>JASFFN010000253.1:0-4253 GCA_050124275.1 Roseobacter sp.
TTTGAACAACGACAACAACGTCGCCGACAGCACAGAAGCTGGTTACTACCTCATCTTCATCGACGGCATACCGCCCGAAGGTGAAATGCTCGATGTAGTCGGGCTGGTGCAGGACGAAACCTCAATCCCGCACGCCGATCTCGGCGGGGTCGAAGTGATTTGTTTTGCTGCAGGCACTCTCATAGCGACTGCCGATGGCCCGAGACAGGTCGAAACGCTCCGGCCCGGAGACTTGGTCGAGACGCGCGATGCCGGCCTACAGCCGCTGCGCTGGATCGGGCAAACCTCGGCACCCGCAACGGACGAGCTTGCCCCCATAATCATAAGTGCCGGAGCCCTCGGCAACAACAGCGAACTTGTGGTCTCGCCCCAGCATGCAGTGCTTGTTGAAGACTGGCGCGCAGAACTGCTTTACGGCGAAGAGAAAGTCCTGGTGCGGGCCGTAGATCTCCTGGGACTGGACGGCATACACCGCCGGACGGGCGGCCGGGTGACCTACTGCCATATCCTGTTCGACAAACACCAGTTGGTGCGCGCGTCAGGGATCTGGTCGGAAAGCCTCTATCCCGGAGACATGACCTTGCAAACCGTCAACCCCGCGGCGCGCGCCGAAATCGAAAATCTGTTTCCCGATCTCAAGGAATACGGCCCGAAATCAGCGCGTTGCCTGCGCCGGTTCGAGGCCGCATGTCTGGCCGCATGATGCAGAACAGCCTCATAAACAAACCCGCTGTCGTCGCTTATTTTCGCCTCGGACGCAGGGATCTGGGATCATGCAAGCAGCTCTACATCTGTCTGCGACGGCGACCGGCAAAGCACATGCAAACGTCAAACGTCGTTCCCTTCGCCCGCGCCGTCAACCAGCAAGCACGACACCATGCCGGCCCGCCAGATCGGTAAAATACTGCCACGCGACACGTCCTGATCGAGATCCACGCGTCGCCTGCCATTCGATGGCCTCGGCGCGCAGGGTTGCGTCGTCGATATGAACGCCATAGGCATCGCAATATCCTCGTATCATCGCCAGATACTGATCCTGATCACACGGATGAAAACCCAGCCAGAGACCGAAGCGGTCGGACAGCGATACTTTCTCCTCGACGGCCTCGGACGGGTTGATCGCCGACCCGCGCTCATTTTCGATCATGTCACGCGGCATGAGATGTCGCCTGTTTGACGTGGCATAGAGGACGACGTTGTCCGGACGCCCTTCGATACCGCCGTCCAGAACCGCCTTGAGGCTCTTGTAGTGCGCATCGTCATGCCCGAAGGAAAGGTCGTCGCAGAACAGGATGAAACGACGGTCGGCTTTCCGCAAAACGTTCAGCAGGCGCCCCACCGAGGGCAAATCCTCGCGCTGCAGTTCGACGAGGCAAAGCGTTTCATGCTCTGCTTGAACATTTCCGTGCACCGCCTTGACAAGGCTGGACTTACCCATTCCACGCGCGCCCCAGAGCAGCGCATTGTTGGCGGGCAGGCCGCGCGCAAATTGCTCGGTGTTCGCCAGAAGCGTATCGCGCGACCGGTCCACCCCCACCAGCAGCGACAGATCGATGCGCGACACTGTTTCGACAGGCTCCAGCCGGTCCGGGTCGGTGTGCCACACAAATGCGGAGGCAACGGAGAAATCAGGCGCTGGCATCGGGGCCGGCGCCATGCGCTCCAGGGCGGCCGCGATTCGGTCCATTGGGTCATCGATCACTGAACTGAGTTCCTAGTCGTCGTAGTAGCCTTCGGCGCGCAGCTGGTCTTCCCGCTTGGTCTCAACCCTTCTCACGAGAAAAATCGACACCTCGTAAAGGCCGTAGACGACCACGAACAGAATGATCTGCGTAATAACATCCGGCGGCGTCACCAGAGCTGCGAGCACCAGAATGGCGACTACTGCATATTTGCGGACATTGCCAAGCCCTTCGGAAGACACCAGCCCGGCCTTGCCCATGAGCGTCAGCAAGACAGGCAGTTGGAAACACATACCGAAGGCAACGATGAACTTGATCGTCAGGTTCAGGTACTCTTGCGCCGAGCCCTGAAAGACCACACTCAGACCGGGCGTGGTTGCCGGATCACCGGGCAGCGCTTCTCCCTCCGCGCCGAATTGCTGGAAACCGAGGAAAAAGTCATAGGCCAAGGGTGTCACGATGTAGAAGGCAAAGGCAGCACCCAAAAGGAACATCGCTGGCGACGCGACGAGAAAGGGCAAGAACGCATTCTTTTCATTCCGGTAAAGTCCCGGTGCCACGAATCGCCACATCTGGTGTGCGATCACCGGAAAAGACAGCATCAGACCGCCCAGCAAGGACACTTTGATAGCGACGAAGAAACCTTCCTGCGGACTGATGAAAATCAGGTCGCAGTCCTGCCCGCGTTCGGACAGCACCCGGCACAGTGGATCGGTCAGAAAATTGAAAATGGGCGTCGCCACAGTGAAACAGATCACCATGCCAATGAGAAAGGCAATGACAGAGCGGATCAGCCGCGTCCGCAACTCCGCCAGATGCTCGATCAATGGCGCGGCACTATCGTCCAAATCGTCAGATGCACTCATGTGTCGTTCTTCTCGGGGCTTCCAACCTGCGCTTCGAGTTCGGCCGCCTTGGCCTGCGCCTCCTGCGCTTCCTTCATCTTCCGGTCCGCCTGGGCGCGCGCGGTGGCTGCCTGAAATTTCTTCGCGTTTTCAGTCCGCTCCGCCTTTTCCGCCGCCAGTTTGCCGGTTTCGCTTTCGGGGTCGAACTTCCCAAGATCCGCCGCCGCGGACTTGACACCATCCATCGCCGAACTGACCGGATCGGTGGCGGCTTTCAAGCCTTTCGCGACATCCTTGACCCCGGCCTCGTTGGCAGCGTCGTTCATCGCCCGGCTGAATTCGCGCGCCATGCCTTTTGCCTTGCCCACAAACTGTCCGAGCGTCCGGAACATCACGGGCAAATCCTTGGGGCCGATCACGATGAGCGCAACGATGCCGATGACCAGCATCTCTGTCCAGCCGAGGTCGAACATGGGTCAGGCCTTGTCTTTTTCAGACTCTGGCGTGATGTCTTTGACTTCTTCCGACGCGTTCGTGATCTCGGCATCGCCTTCCTTTATGCCCTTCTTGAAGGAAGTGATGCCTTTTCCGACTTCGCCCATCAGGCTCGAGATCTTACCGCGACCGAACAGAACCAGCACGACAACGGCGATTAGCAAAAGGCCCGGAAGGCCGATATTATTCAACATGGAGAATCTCCCATTGGTTTCAGGCCCGCGGAAACGGGAATGTCGCAGCGTATCTAACAGACCGCATGCGCCGCTGGAGTCGAAACTGTCCGAAATTCCCGATGATGGAGGCGAATTCTTAAAAAAAATGATCCTCGCCAAACTCAACTGACAGGTTTATGTCAGTTGCATGCTGTCAAAAGCGCGACACACGCAACTGAAAGGAAATAAAATGCGCTTTATCACTCTTGCAACCGCTCTTGCCGTCTTTGCCGCTGCTGACACCGCGCGGGCGGGTGATGCCGGCCCGGTGGCGGAAATCGTCACTTTTCGCCTCATCGACGGCGGGAATCCCATCGCCTTTTCCGCCGCCGCCAACGGAATGGCTCCGTTTCTGAACAGCACGGGGGCGATTCTGTCGCGAACCCTCAGCGTGGATGAAACCGGACTGTGGACGGATCATATCACCTGGACCTCCCTGCAGGCCGCCCGGAGCGCCGCGTCGCAGATGATGGAACAGCCCGCCGCAGCGCCTTTCATCGCCCTGATCGATCCCGACAGTGTCGAGATGCGGCACGCGCCCATCCGCTACACGATGAAGCCGGAGTAACATGCGCCGAACGGACCGCCTGTTTGACATCATCCAGATCCTGCGCGACGGCAAGCTGCACCGCGCGCAGGATATCGCGGACCGGCTCGAGGTCTCGGTCCGCACCATCTACCGCGACATGGACACGCTGGTGGCCTCTGGCGTACCCGTCGAAGGGGAGCGTGGCGTGGGCTACATGGTCAGAGAGGCGATCACCCTGCCCCCGCTGACACTGACGGTCGCCGAATTGGAGGCGCTCAACCTCGGCATGGCGATCGTCGGCGAGGCAGCGGACCCCGATCTCAAGGCCGCCGCGCTGAGCCTTGCCGACAAGGTGGACGCGGTCCTGCCCACGCAGGTTGTCGCCGAGGCGGACGCCTGGAAATTCGCCGTTTATCCCTTTGCCGACGCCGCGCGCGGGTTCACCCACATGCCGACCCTGCGGGCCGCGATACGCGCGCGGCAGAAA
>JASFFN010000254.1:0-4237 GCA_050124275.1 Roseobacter sp.
CGCGCGCGACTTGCCACAGCTCGTGGACCGTATTACCGAGGTGTTTGATCAGGCCAGCGCCACGATCGAGGGGTATAACCGCGGGGATGTTCTTACCCGGGATGCACAGGCCGCGTTGCGGGATATTTCTCAGGCCTCCGGCGCCATAACGTCACTGGTACGGTTGCTGGAACGCAACCCGAACGTGCTGATCAGGGGAAGATGATGAAGCTTGCCGCCGTGATATTGGGTATCGTGCTGGTCTTGACCGGATGCAGCGGCACACCCGACCGATATGCCGTGCCCCCCCCGGACGTTACCGAACGGCAGCGCATCGGTTTCGGCGCGGTGGAAGTGCGCGAAGTGTCATTGCCGGCCTATGCGGCATCCGATGAAATCGCGACGCAGAGTGCGGATGGACGCCTCACAAGTGATGGCGGCGTGCGGTGGGCCGATACACCGGATCGTGCCGTGGCACTTGAAGTTGCCCGTTATCTCACCCAGATTTCCGGCGCACGCGTGGCCTCCGCCCCCTGGCCTTTCGAGGCAGTGCCTGATGCGCGGCTCGATCTGCGTTTTGAGACGCTCGTTGCATCGGATGCGGGCGAGTTCCGCGCGTCGGGTCAGTATTTCGTCGCTGTGAGCGATGGCAGACGCGAAAGATCCGGGCTTTTTGATCTGGCGGTCGCTTTCGATCCGGAAGGGGGCCCGGCTGCGGTGGCGGCGGCACGGGCGCAGATCATCCTCGATCTTGCGAGTTTCGTGGCCCGCAACGGGCTGCGCTAATCCGGCCAGTTCCGCAGTGCCTGCGAGACGCGCTCAAGTCCTTTTCCCAGATTGACCTCGCTGCCACCGCCGACGCCCAGCCGGATGTGGTGCGATTCCTCGTAGGCAGAGCCGGGCAGCAGGAACGTCCGGTAGGGGTCTTCCAGCAGACGGCGTGCGAAGTCGTCGCTGTCGATATGATCCGGCAGGCGTCCAAGACCGATGAGACCGGCTTGCGGCGGAACCCAGCTGAGATGCCGCTCATCGTCAAGCCACGCGTTCAGGCGCGCAAGGTTCGCGCGACCTGCCTCCCGCGCGGCGGTGAGAGCGGGGTCAAGACGCTCGCGGCGCAGTGCAATTTCCGCGATCACCTCGCCCATGATGTTCATGATTTCCGAGCTGTTCTCGCGCAGGATCACCGCATCCATGACGAGATCGCTGTCCCGTGAGATCAGCCAGCCGGTCCTGAGCCCTTGCAGACCCAGCGCTTTCGACACGGACCCTGTGGTGATCCCGCGAGGATAGAGGCCGGCGACAGAGGGCGCGCGCGGCCCGTGCCACTCAAGCCCCGCGTAGACTTCATCGACCAATAGAAAGGCGCCGAACGCATCCGCGATCTCGATGACCTGCCCGAGCTCTTTCCGTTCCAACACCTGTCCGGTTGGATTGTTCGGGTTGCTGAGAAAGATCAGTCTGGTTTTCGGCCCCACTGCATTTTTCAGATCATCAAGCGGCAGGGCCCAGTTGTCTTGCTCGCGACGTCTGACTTTGACGACGCGATTACCCTTTGCCCGCGCCAGTACTTCGGCCTGTGGCCAGCCCGGCGTCTCGATCACGATCTCGTCTCCCGGCTGCAGGAGTTGCATGATCGCCAGATAATTTGCTTCTGCAGCACCAGCCGTGATCAGCACATCTTCAAGTTTGCAAATCTCCGACAAACCCGCCTGTGCCAGCACATGCGCACGCAACTCCGGCAAACCCCGGAAATCGCGATTGTTCCAGTCAAGCGGCAACGCGGGGTCAAGATCATCGAGAAATTCCCCCAGGGTCGGTGCGGCAGAAAGCGAAAACCCGACGATCGCTTCGGGGCTTTTTTCAGTGGTCTCGAGAAGGTATTCGAACAGCCTGTGTATCTTGACTTTCATGCGCCCTGCCCGCTCTAACTGCCACGCAAGCAAAGAGGTCCCGACCAAAAGATGCAACCCCTTCTCAACGGTTCGCCCGCGCGCCTCGCCATTCTCGATTTCGGCTTGTTTCAGGTGCATGAAAACAAGCGGGTCATCGGCATCTCGGGGTTCGTGATCCAGACCACGGCGGGCGAGACGGTGTTGATCGACTCAGGCTTTCCGGCAAAATATGCGGTGGATGCGCCAGCGGCGACGCGGGAAGACGCTCTTGGCGCTTTCGGTCAGGTCCTCTCGCTAACGGATGAGAACCTCGCGCCCGCGCAACTTGCGCTGCTGGATCTGAAGCCCGACGATGTCGATCTGATGATCCAGAGCCATACCCATATCGATCACGTCGGATACATGGATGGCTTTCCCGGAATACCTATCGTGATGGCCGAGGCCGAACGCGCCCTGCCCCGCCCGCTTTACTGGTCGGGCAAGCAGGTCATGGAATGGCCCGACGCCGAATATATCCTCATTTCGAAAGACACGCTGTTGGGACCGGGATTTGAGGTGTTGTTTGTGCCGGGTCATACGCCCGGGCAACTGGCCTTTGTCATCCAGTTGCCAGAAACCGGTACGCTTCTTCTGACATCCGACGCGATTTCGCGCCCCTCTGAACTTGATACGAATTTCACTGGGTCGTGGGATGCGGATCAGGCGATGCATCATGCCAATCGTCTTCTCATGCGCGCGACGCAAGACCGGGCCACGATCATCTACGGTCACAGCCCCGAACAGTGGTCAAAACTGCGCAAGGCGCCGGAGTGGTATACCTAGCGGACGTCGCGGCCCTGATTGAGAACGATCACGTTTCCACTCGAGATGTCCCCGGCGGGCGAGACGAGGAACCCGACCCAGGCGGCGACTTCGTCTGGTTGCATCGCGCGGCCATGCGGCATCTGGGCTATGGCTTTGGCGAGCACCTCTTCACTGACCACACCGAACAGCGGCGTTTCGGTCATCGCAGGAGCAAGCGAGTTCACGGCGATCTTGTCGCGGGCGTACCGGCGGGCGAGGTCCTTGGTCAGCGTGTCCATAGCCGCTTTCGAAGCGCGGTAATGTGGCGGGTCGAATACATCGAAGTTGTAAGCGCCGTTCGAAGAGATATTCACGATCTTGCGTACGCCGTCCCGCCCTGCCATGAGTTTGACCGCTGCCTGAGAGCAATGGAATGCACTGCTGAAATTGATGCTCATCTGGCGTTCAAATTCTTCCGCCGGGATATCGGGGAACTCGGACATGAAACAGGTGCCGGCGTTGTTGACCAGAACATCGACACCGCCATGCCGCTCTTCGATTTCCCGGAAACATGCGGTAATCGCTCCCGGGTCAGTGAGATCACAGGTCAGTCCCGTGAACGCCTCTTTCTCGATCGATGCCAGTCCTTCCGTATCGATATCGAGCCCGACCACACGGAGCCCATCGTCGATCAATCTTGTGGTGATCGCCCGGCCCATGCCGCCAGCGGCACCTGTGACAACCGCTATCCGCGTCATGTCAGCGCTCCTGATTTTTCAAGGGCTTGAAGGTCATCCGGTGAATAGCCCAGTTCCGACAAGATTTCCGCGCCATGTGCGCCGGGACCATCAGGCGGCGGAGGCGTTGCGGGTGTGCTTTTGCCAAACCGCGGCGCGGGCTGGGCCTGCCAGACGCCGTCTTGCTCGAAGAACACGTCTCTCTCTGTGTTCACTGGATGATGACGGGCCTCAACCAGATCAAGAACGGGTGCCACACAGGCATCCGTCCCCGCAAAGATCTCAGCCCAGGCGTCGCGCCGTCTGGTCCTGAAGACGCCTGCAAGGGTGTCGCTGTTTCGGGCCCAGCATGTCCGGTCAAACTGGTCCCCCAGATCAGATGCATTCAGGCCCAGCTTTGACAGAAGCTCGGCATAGAATTGTGGCTCCAAAGCCCCGACAGCGACGAATTTCCCGTCCGCACATTCGTAACAGCGATAGAAATGAGAGCTGCCGTCCAGCCAGTTGCCTCCTCGCTCAAGGCTCCAGGCCCCTTGTGCCAGAAAACCATGAATCAGCCCCATCATCGCGGGGACGCCATCCACCATGGCCGAATCCACCACCTGACCCTTGCCGGAAATCCCGCGCTCAATCACTGCGGCGAGCAGGCCGAACACGAGGAACATGGACCCGCCGCCGAAATCCGCAACGAGGTTGAGCGGGGGTGCGGGCGGGCTACCTGCCGCGCCCATCGCGTGCAGCGCGCCCGTCATGGCGAGATAATTGATGTCATGACCGGCTGTGTGGGCCCACGCACCTTTTTGCCCCCAGCCTGTCATGCGCCCGTAAATCAGCCTGTCCGGACAG
>JASFFN010000255.1:0-4230 GCA_050124275.1 Roseobacter sp.
TCCGAAAGTTTCAAGAGCATTGGTCGTCAGGTTGAGCCGGCCCGCCACCTGCCCCGGCAGTGCTTCTCCCGGCTGCCCGAATGGCTGTCGCCATGCAATCGACATGGGTACGGCGTCAAGCGCGGAAGTTCCGTATATTTCTATTCCCCTCTCCGAAGCAGCAAGATCAAGTCTTTGCGCCTCCAGAATACGCTCTCGCACCAGAAGTGTGCTTCTTACATCGGCGATCGCGCCGGTCACGTCATACTGAATATCGGCAATGGTATTTCCCTGCCGCAGCGGCATCGAAATCGTTGCGGCGAGACGTATCTTGCCTTGCGCCACATCGACGGGGAACGCCGTCTTTTGCATCACGTTGAGAGGCGGCTGGTCAAGCAGTGAGAGGGTCGCGGTCACCGTGGACTGCCCGGTGAGCCGAACGATCGCCGGCGGATCGGGTTTGGCCGTGGCATCGGGAATGATGAAAGAGCTGCCGGCAATGTCCATTTCCCCGCCTTCCGGCGCGGTAACGGTGCCCTCGTCCAAGACGACGATAAATCTGTCCTTGACCAGGGACGCGTGGCCTTTCGTTTGTCGAATGAGCGGCATGTGTCGCATGAACCGCACATCCGCCTGTTCGAAATCAAACGCCATATAGGTCCGCGGCTCACTGCCTTGCGTCATCCTAAGTGCAACGGTCGCTTGACCGATCTGTCCCGCATAAACGTTCTCGGCCATCCATTGCCGGCTCTTGGGTTTCAGACGTTCCGGCCAGATCGCTTTCAGCCGGTCGACGGCGATACCGTCCAAGGCGCCGTCAACGGCAATCCGCCAGCCGCCGTCATCGACTGCAAAAGTGCCGCGCCCGTTCAGAACCTGACCTTTATCGCTGATCTGCACTCGCCCGAGTTCGAGGGAGAACGGCGACAGCGTCAGTCTGAAATCAATTTCCGCTCCTTCGACTTCTACCGGTTCGGGATATAGCTCTGCGGGGTTCACGAGCAGTCGGTCGAGGCGGAACTGCCCGACCATCTGGTTAAGCTGGCCGGACTCCAGGCCGCTCATCACGGCCTTGCCTTCAAGGTTGCCGCTGCCCCATTTGCTCCGGATCGTGAACTGGTCGAAACGAAAGCTCTGTGTTTCGGGCACGTAGGTAAAATAACTGCTGGCGCCGTCGATCGGTATCGGCCTCGCCTGCTGCGTGGGCTGTACAACGCCGGAACCGATCTGCAGGGTCGCGTTCATGGGACGTAAACTGCCATCTTCGGCAATTCCTCCGCGCACGGCACCCGAGATCGGCGCTTCGAGAGCGCTCAGCCAGGAAAAGGCCGGGCCCTGCGAGGCGATATCGCGCGCGTCGAGATTGTTGAGCGTGATCCCGAAATCAGAAGCCACCTCACCTATCGTCCCGGAGTAATTCGCAGCCAGCGTCGCGACATCCGCATTTCCGCTCAGAATTGCGAGATCAGCGGCGATCTGCACCGAGGCGCCATCTCTGTCGAGGCGAATCCGGCCACCATCAACGGTCCATGCGCGCCCCGCCCGCGCATCTTCGTAGCGCAGAGTGACGGCGCGCACGTCAACTTCTTTCAATCCGGCAACCGCCGGACGCAGAAACACGTCGTCGAGCTTGCCAATCAATTCCGCCAGGTTCGTCGCCCGCGGGCTCGCAGCCGTTGTCTGAGGGCCGACAGAGACTGCAAGATCACCGTCCGCGCTGCGGCGCAAGGTCAACAGCACACCCGTGACCCTGAGGGCATCCAAGGTGAGCCGGCCCTCGGTCAAAGCCGTGAAGTCCACGCCGGCGCTGACATTCGTGAAAGTAATCGCATTGGCCCCGGAACCGGTTTCAAGTTCGACATTTCGCAGGAAAAACTGGGGCAACCAGCGATCATCAATCACGGCAACGATGTCACCGAAGCTGATCTGCATGTCCGGGAAAGCCGTTTCGATACGGGTGGCCAACTGATCCTCGAGCCAGTCCGGCGCAACGATTTCCCGGCCCTTCATCCAGAACGCGCTCGACACAGCAGCGCCCAGCATGAAGGCGAGAACCAGCAAGACGCGCAACCGCCGGGGCCGTCGGGGCGACCGCGCAGCTTTCTGCTGATCAGGCATATCGTTTTGTGCGGTCGGTCCTTTGGACATTATCAAGGTTCAGGAATAGGCTTCATTCGCTCTTGCAGACCTTGGCTGCGGGCTGCTCTGCCCTAATATGTCATCGTACATGCAACCTGAAAACCCACGAGAGTGTTATGCCTGAAATTTCCGAAACCGCACCAGATTTCACTTTGCCGGGAACCGGCGGCGACGTCACGCTGTCGTCGCTGAAGGGCAAGCCTGTCGTATTGTTCTTTTACCCACGCGATGACACGCCGGGATGCACCAAGGAGAGCGTCGGCTTTTCGGAAAGCCGCGCAGCGTTCGAGGCCGCCGGAGCGCTGGTCTTCGGCATCTCGAAGGACAGTCTCGCCAGCCATGAGAAGTTCGCGGCCAAACGCGATCTGCAGATTCCGCTGCTCTCGGACGAAAACGGCACCGCCTGCGAAGAGTACGGTGTCTGGAAGGAGAAAAACATGTACGGCAAGAAGTACATGGGCATCGAGCGCACAACATTTCTGATCGCTGCCGACGGGAAGATCGCAAAGATCTGGAACAAGGTGAAAGTCCCAGGCCATGTCGATGCCGTCCTGGAGGAAGTGCGCGCGTTGTGATGCCGCTCGCACAAATGGCCGAGGCGGTCCTGCGCACTGCGGACGGCCGCGCCAAAACGGCGCTGTCGCGGCGCTTTGCGGCGGAATGGCAGGCGGCGCGCAAGGATGGCGCGCTGCCGGAAATCGGGTGCGCCGACCCGCCGCCGCATCCAGCGCGACCAGACTCTCCCGCCCTTCTGAGCCCTCGCGACGTACCGCGGCGCCGGCCGGGTACGCCTGAAGGACGCATCGCGCTGCTGCATGCAGTGGCGCATATCGAATTGAATGCGGTCGATTTGCACTGGGATATCCTTGCGCGCTTCGCGCATGTGAAAATGCCGCCCGGCTTTTACGACGACTGGGTAAAAGCCGCCGACGAAGAATCGAAGCATTTCAATTTGATGTGCGACTGCCTTGAAGCAATGGACAGCTTCTACGGGTCCCTTCCCGCGCATGCCGGCATGTGGCGGGCGGCCGAAGACACCGCGGATGATTTCATGGGACGGCTTGCCGTCGTGCCGATGGTACTTGAGGCGCGCGGCCTCGACGTCACACCGAACATGATCGAGATTTTTCGCAAGGCCAAAGCGGATCAGGCCGTGGCCGCGCTGGAAACGATCTACCGCGAAGAGGTGGCGCATGTGGCATACGGATCAAAGTGGTTTCATTTCCTGTGCGGGCGCAATGAAGAAGACCCCAAAGAGCGCTTTCAAACCCTCGTTCGCACGTACTTTCACGGTGCGCTGAAACCACCGTTCAATGAAGAAAAGCGCGCCGAAGCTGGCATCCCCCCCGATTTTTACTGGCCGCTCGCGGAAACCGGATAACGGCTAAACCTCGGAAAACCGGCGGAATCTTGCCAGTTTGACGCATTTCAACCACAGGTCGTGGAATGTTTTCCAATCCTGCTTGCCGCAGCGGTCTTGTCTGTCTAATGACGTAGGCGCATCCCGATCCGGTATCTACATGGTTGGGTTGCCAAGAAGCAAACAGGGGCATTTCTGTGCGGACACGTCTGGCCATTGCAGTCCATGCTACGCTTGAACGGCTTTTTCCCGAACGCAGGGTCTTTCTGAAATCCGACACCGATACGCGTTTCATACGGCTGCGTTCGGAAACGCAAGCGCTGGCATTTGCGGGTGCAGCCTTCGTGATTGCCTGGTCCATCATATCCACATCCATTCTGCTGATGGACAGTATCGGCGCGGGTAGTTTCCGTGAGCAAGTCAAGCGCGATCAGACCACCTATCAGGCGAGACTGAACCAGCTTGCGCGGGAACGCGACGCGCGCGCCGAAGAGGCGCTGGCGGCACAGGAGCGTTTCAACGCGGCGCTTCAGCAAGTCTCGGTCATGCAGTCCGAGCTTCTCGCCTCGGAGACGCGCCGCTACGAACTCGAAACCGGCATCGATGTTGTGCAATCCAAACTTCGTCGCGCTCTCAAAGAGAACGATACGCTCGAAAACGAACTCGCAAGTTTGAGAGAAACGATGGATACCGGGGCGAACCATGTTCTGGTCGCCAAGCAAGATGGCGCCACACCGGTGGACTTTCTAACG
>JASFFN010000256.1:0-4212 GCA_050124275.1 Roseobacter sp.
CTTTTCCTTTCTGCGGGACGGACCGCTCGACATGCGGATGAGCCAGGAGGGGCGCTCTGCGGCGGATATCGTCAATACCGCCTCCGAAGAGGCCATCGCCAACATTCTCTTCCACTATGGCGAAGAACGCGCCAGCCGCCGCATCGCAAGGGCAATCGTAGCCGAGCGCGCCCGTCAGCCCATCGCGACGACCTTGCGTCTGGCCGGCATCATCGAAGGCTGCTTGCCGCGTGCCAAGCCGGGACAGTCTCACCCAGCGACGCGCAGCTTCCAGGCCCTGAGGATTGCAGTGAATGAGGAATACAAGGAGCTTTATCAGGGGCTTATGGCGGCAGAGCGCGTCCTGAAACCCGGCGGGAAACTGGCGGTCGTGACCTTCCATTCGGTCGAGGACCGCATGGTGAAACGGTTCCTGACCCTGCGGGCGGGCGCCGGCGGCAATGTCAACCGCTACGCACCGGAAGTCGAGCGCGCCGCCCCCGCGTTCGAACTGAAATCCCGCAAGGCCATCGTGGCGGATGCCGCGGAGATCGCGGCCAACCCGCGCGCGCGCTCGGCGAAGCTGCGCGTGGCGGTTCGGACGGAGGCCCCCGCCGCTGAAATCGATGCAGATTCCATCGGAATGCCAACGTTGAGATCGGAGGAATAATGCGCACGTTTCTTTTCATCTGCACGGCAATGTCGGTCATTGCGCTGGCCTTCTGGGCCTACCGCGAAAACTATGCGACGCAGGGTGCGCTTGCCGAAACGCGCGAGTTGCGCCGCGAAATCCGCGTGGCACACGAGCGTTTGTCCATGCTGAAGGCGGAGTGGGCCTACCTGAACCGCCCCGACCGTCTGCGCGATCTGGCGCAGATCAATTTCAACCGGCTCGGCCTTCTGCCGTTGCGGCCGGATCAGTTCGGGCATGTGGATCAGGTGGCCTACCCGCCCGATCCGGTTGTCGAGATCACCAATGTGGTGGAGGTTGCCAACCTCAACGGTGATCGGCGCGGGGCAGGCCAATGATACGAACTCCGCTGCGTCCGCTGGCGCGCATTCTGGATGCGCGCAACAAGGGGGAAAACCCCGACGCGATCGAACGCGAAAACATCCGGATCCGGCATGAGCAGATGCGCGACCAGGCGCGTCAGCGCGCCGAGGGGCGTCTGCTGGTTCTGGGATTGTTTTTTGTGACCGCCTTTGCCGTCGTTGGAATCCGCATGGGCATGCTGGCGACCTCCGAGCCGATGGAGCCGCGCGTGGACGTGCCCGGCGCACAGATACATGCGGCGCGAGCGGACATCGTTGACCGCAACGGCAGCCTTCTGGCCACGAATATCGAAACGCACGCGCTTTACGCGCAGCCGCCCCAGATGATTGATCCCGCCCACGCAGCGCAGGAACTGGCCCGGATATTCCCCGATCTGAACGCGGCAGACCTTTTGGAAGATTTCACAGGAAAACGCAAGTTTCTGTGGATAAAACGAAAGATCAGCCCCGAACAGATGCAGGCAGTGCATGAAATTGGCGATCCGGGCCTGCTGTTTGCGTCCCGCGAGATGCGGCTTTATCCTAATGGCCAGTTGGCCGCGCATGTGCTGGGTGGCGCCAGTTTCGGCAAAGAGGGTGTCAATGCAGCCGAGGTGATCGGCGTTGCCGGTGTCGAAAAGTACTTCGACGAGTATCTGCGCGATCCCGCCAATGGCGCCACGCCCCTTGCATTGTCTCTCGATCTGACCGTGCAGGCCGCCGCAGAACAGGTGCTCTATGGCGGCATGAAACTGATGAACGCCAAGGGAGCGACCTCAATTCTCATGGACGCGCACACGGGCGAAGTGCTCAGTGTCGTGTCGCTCCCGGCATTCGATCCCAACAAGCGGCCGCACCCGGCAATCTCAGGCGATCCATCCGACAGCCCGCTCTTTAACCGTTCGGTTCAGGGGGTGTATGAACTCGGTTCCACCTTCAAGATCTTCACGGCAGCGCAGGCGATGGACCTGGGGCTGGTGAACCCAAATACGATCATCGACACCAAGGGGCCGCTGAGATGGGGAAAGCACCGCATCCGCGATTTCCGTTACTACGGCGACGAGATGTCGGTCACGAAAGTGATCGTGAAAAGTTCCAACATCGGGACGGCGCGACTGGCGCAGGCCATCGGCGTCACGCGTCAGCGGGATTTCCTCGAAAAGCTCGGCATGCTGGAGTCCACGGGGTTTGAACTGGTGGAGGCCGCCACGGGCCGGCCCCTGCTGCCGGCCAAGTGGTCGGAACTCAGCACCATGACGATCTCTTACGGGCATGGTCTGTCCACGTCGCCCATGCATCTGGCCGCAGGCTATGCGGCCATCGCGAACGGGGGCTACAAAGTACAGCCGACAATTCTGAAGCGCGATGTCACCGAGAAGGGCGAACGCGTGTTCAGCGAAGCCTCTGCCGCCGCCTCGCTCAAGATGCTGCGCAAGGTCGTGACCGAGGGAACGGCAAGTTTCGGCGAGGTCAAAGGATACGCGGTTGCCGGCAAAACAGGCACCGCCGACAAGCCGAAGCGGCGTGGTGGCTATTACGACGACAAGGTGATCGCTACCTTCGCCTCCATTTTTCCGGCACATGATCCAAAATACGTGCTGATCGTCACACTGGACGAACCCGTCGATACGACCGGAGACGAGCCAAGACGCACCGCGGGCTGGACGGCCGTGCCGGTGGCCGCAGAGATGATCCGGCGGGTGGCACCTTTGCTTGGCGTCAGACCAACCGTTGAACCTGCCTCCGGGGGGGATATAAAGCTGACAAGCAATTAAGCCGCAAAGGCGGGGGTTCATGCGCGGGCAGACTAAAACGCTTTCTCAACTTGGGCTCACGGCCCGTGGCGGCAAACAGGCTGCCGTGACCGGACTGGCGGTGGACAGCCGCGAGGTGCGCGACGGTTACCTGTTCGCCGCAATGCCCGGATCGAGGCTGCACGGCGGGGAATTCATTCAATACGCGCTGCGGATGGGGGCCGCCGCCATCCTGACCGATGCCGAGGGCGCACGGATCGCAGCCGAGGAACTGGCGCAGAGCGACGCCGCCCTGATCGTATCCGAAGCGCCGCGCGAGGCTTTGTCGCGCACGGCGGCGCTGTGGTTCGGCGCACAGCCGCAAACGGTCGTCGCGGTGACCGGCACAAACGGCAAAACCTCTGTTGCCACCTTCGTGCGGCAGATCTGGACGCTGCTGGGTCACAAGGCGATCAATCTGGGAACAACCGGGATTGAAGGAGCGTGGAACGCCCCGCTCGCACATACGACGCCTGAACCCATAACCTTGCATCGCGCGCTGGCCGAAGCGGTGAGTCACGGGATCACCCACGCGGCCATGGAGGCCTCGAGCCACGGGCTGGACCAGCGCCGTCTCGACGGGGTAACGCTGGCCGCCGCCGGTTTCACCAACATTTCACAGGATCATCTGGACTATCACGCGACTTTCGAGGACTACTTCGACGCCAAGGCGGGTCTTTTCGCGCGGGTTTTACCCGAAGACGCGACGGCGGCCATCAATATCGACACGCAACGTGGCGTTGACATGGCGGCCATCGCGCGCGCGCGCGGCTGTCCTGTGATCAGTGTAGGACGGGATGTCGGTGACATGCATCTGGGCAATGTTCAGGTGGATGCGACGGGACAGACTGTCTGCTTCAAATATCAAGGGAGACAATACGTCCGGCGGCTGAACCTGATCGGGGACTTCCAGGCCGAGAACGTGATGCTCGCGGCGGCTCTGGTCATCGCCTGCGATGACGATCCTGCAGCGGTGTTCGACACTATGGGTGACCTGCGTACCGTGCGCGGGCGGATGCAGCTTGCCGCGACGCGCGAAAACGGCGCCAGTGTTTTCGTGGATTATGCTCATACGCCCGATGCAATCGCCACCGCTCTCACAGCGCTGCGACCGCATGTTCTGGGCCGGTTGATTGCCATCATCGGGGCTGGCGGAGACCGGGATGCGACCAAGCGGCCGCTGATGGGGCAGGCCGCGGCCGAGAACGCGGACCTGGTCATCGTCACCGATGACAACCCCCGCTCCGAGGATCCGGCCGCGATCCGCGCGTCGGTGCTTCTGGGCGCGCCGGACGCCATGGAAGTCGGGGACCGCGCCGAAGCGATCCTGCGCGGTGTCGATGCATTGGGCCCCGGGGATGCGCTGCTCATCGCTGGAAAGGGGCATGAGACGGGTCAGACCATCGGT
>JASFFN010000257.1:0-4205 GCA_050124275.1 Roseobacter sp.
GCAAAATGCCCATGAGAACGAAAACACCGTACATCACGCATCGCCCAAGCCGGTAGTTCACGGCATCCACGGAGCGGATGTACACGCGCATCAAGCCGTTCATGCAGCGTGCTCCACGCGTGTCAGGGCGTCGGTGATCCAGCCGGACATCATCGCGGCCAAATCGGTCTGTCCGTCGCGGTCGGCGATCAGGTCATTCCGGATTTCCAACATGACATTGAGCCGGCCTTGCGCGAGGGCATGCCGCCGGAGCGTATGCGTGACACCGTCTTTGGGGCCGTAAGGCTCATTCCGGCGTGTCTCCAGATCGCAATGGTTCCCGGCGCAGCGTAGCATCGCATCTGCCAGCCGACGATCGTCATCGTGCAAGATTCCGATCTCCGTGTCGCGCCGGACCCCGTGATAGACAGGCGTGAAACTGTGGATCGTGACCAGCACCGGGTCGGGCTTGTCCGCGAGGGTCTGCTCGAGTTGTCTCTCGAAGGGCCGGTAATAGCGTGAAATACGCCCGGCTTTCTGGTGTTCGGTCAGATGTCGGTTGCCCGGAATGTCGAAAGCCTCGCTGCGTTCGGGCATGGCATCCGGGGCCTCGGGAGGCCGATTGCAATCGTAGACCAACCGCGAAATCTTCGAGAAAACCAACGGCGCATCGAGCTGCGCGGAAATGGTTTTGGCCACCCCGAAGGCGCCGATGTCGCAGGCGGCGTGGCTGGTCAGGGCCGGCCCGTCGAGCCCGAGATTGTCAAGGTCATCCGGTATCGAGCAGCTTGCGTGCTCGCAGACAAGCACGATCCCCGCAGGCCCTGCGTCATTCAAAACGTCGACAACTGCGTGCGCATTTGTCCCTGGCGACTGATTCATGAACACCCCTCGGCAAGCAGGGTGCTTGCCTTGTCGAGAACCTGTCAACAAAATTATGGAAAATCGATCACGGCCAAGTGCTTGCTGCTGTTTTATCACCCTATGGTGGCGTGCAGCAGGCAAGCCGGACAAACGCAGCGCTCACGAAACCAGAGGCTGGCGGGCGATCGCGTGGTCAATGTGTCTTGGGCCAAAGGTTTCGGTTCCCACCATCGACAGCATTGCCAGGCCAAAGCAGCGTTGGACTGGTACAATCAGGGTCTGGCAACGGTTTCTCAGAATCCCATCGCCGCGCCGTCCTTGCGCGGATCCGACCCCGCCACGTATCCCCGGTCACCGAGGCGATGAATCAGCTGTGCGCCGCCGAAGCCAAAGGCGTTGTCCGGTGTTTCGAGCGTGATGTCATGTCCCATGTCGCGGAGCGCCGAAATGGTGTCCTCCGGCACCGTCGTCTCCATCGCAACGCCAAGGCCATTTGTCACCCGCCATCTTGGCGCATCGACCGCCATTTGCGGATCCTGACCCCAAAGCTGCGTGCGCAGGACCATCTGAACGTGTCCCTGAGCCTGCATCGGGCCGCCCATGACGCCAAAACTCATCAACGGCCCGGCAGCCCCCATCAGGAACCCCGGGATGATGGTGTGGAACGGGCGTTTGCTGGCACCCACCAGGTTCTGGTGACCGGGATCCAGCGAGAAGCCCGCGCCCCTGTTCTGCAGGGAAACGCCGGTGCCCGGCACCACCACGCCGGACCCGAAGCCGGCATAGTTGGACTGGATGAAAGAGACCATCATGCCCGAGGCGTCTGCCGCGGTCAGATAGACAGTGCCACCGTGTTTCGGGGCGCCCGCGCCGAAATTTGTCGCCCGGTTCATGTCAATTTCTCTGGCGCGCGCCGCCAGATAGCCATCGTCGAGCAGATCCCCGACCGTGATGCGCGTCATATGGTCGAGGTCTGCCACATAGCTTTCCGCATCGCGCAGGGCGAGTTTCATCGCCTCGATCTGCAAGTGAAACGCCATGGGGTCATCCGCATCCATATCGCGAATGCCGGTGTTCGACAGGATTCCGAGCCCCATGAGCGCCGCGATGCCTTGCCCGTTCGGGGGAATTTCGTGCAGTGTCACGCCATCGAAGGACTTGGCGATCGTGCCGCACCAGTCGGCTTCATGGGTGGCCAGATCGGCCTCGGACAAGGCCGCGTCATGAGCTTTGGCATATGCCGCGATCTCCCCGGCGATCACGCCTTCGTAAAACGCCTTGCCCTTGGTTTCCGCGATGAGGCGCAGGGTGCGTGCGTGCCCGGGGCTTTTGAAATATTCGCCGGCACGTGGCGCGCGTCCGCCCGGCATGAAGGTCTCGGCGAAGCCGGGCTGTGTCCCCAATTCGTCCGCCGCGCGCTGCCAGAGCGTCGCGATCACCGGCGAAACCGGAAAGCCGCTTTCGGCATAGCTTACGGCCGGTTCGAAAAGCGTCTCGAAAGGCAGTTTGCCAAACCGTTCCGAAAGCGCCACCCAGCCCGACACCGCTCCCGGCACAGTGACACTTTCCCAACCGCGAAACGGAATTTTGTCCATGCCGGCAAAACGGTCAGCAGTCCAGCCGGATGGCGCGCGCCCCGACGCATTGAGGCCGTGCAGGTCCTTGCCGTCCCACAGGATCGCGAACGCATCGGAACCGATGCCGTTGCCGGACGGCTCGACAACGGTGAGGGTGATCGCCGTGGCAAGCGCGGCATCCACGGCGTTTCCGCCGCGCGCCATCATCGACAGCCCTGCCTGCGCCGCCAGCGGGTGCGAGGTTGCCACAAGGTTGTCGGCGGCAACCGCGGAGCGACGGGACGGGTAGGGGTGATTGGCGCGAATGTGCATGCAAGTTACCTTCTTCTGCGTTTATCGCGTCCTTAGCGGGTATCGCGCCGCTCGAAAAGCCCGTGACAGATTTGGTCCCTTGGTTATTGCCGCCAGATCGATCGCGGCTCAGTCTCCGTCAGCGACGCCCTCCGCACGAAGGCGCGCACGCCGGGCCCGATAGCTCGGCAGCAGGATCAGAGCCGCGGCAATGACCAGAAGGCCAAGCGTCATGGGGCGCTCCCAGATGAATGACACCCCGTCATAGAGTTGCATGGACCGCGCGAAGTTGTTCTCGAGCATGCCGCCCAGAATGAAGCCGATCAGCAGAGGCGCCAAGGGATAATCGGCAAAGCGCAGGATCGTCGCGAATATTCCGAACCCGACCAGCAGCAAAAGTTCCGTGGCGTTGTTCTGTCCGATGTAGGCCCCCATCAGCGTGAAGAACAGGATGAAAGGGATGAGAAAGTTGCGCGGGATCGCCAGCACCTTTGCGATATAGGGGATAAGCGGCAGGTTCAGCACCAGAAGTACCAGGTTGCCAATGAACATCGACATGATGACCGCCCAGAAGATCTGCGGATTGTCCACCATGAGCCGCGGTCCGGGCGTGACGTTGAGCGCGATCAGCGCGCCCAACAGGATCGCGGTGGTGCCCGATCCCGGGATACCCAGCGTCAGCAGCGGCACGAAAGATCCCGTGCAGGCGGCGTTGTTCGCGGTCTCGGGCGCGGCAAGGCCCTTGATCGAGCCATTGCCGAACTCTTGCTGTTCTTCCTTGTTGGCGATGTTGCGTTCCACGGCGTAGCCAAGGAAGGAAGCGATGGTCGCGCCCGCGCCCGGCAGCACGCCGATAAAGAAGCCCTGTACCGACTGCCGCCCGATCACGGGAGCGATGGCCCTTGCCTCCGCCCGGGTGATCCGCAGATCCTTGATTTCGTCTTCGCTTTCTTTTTGCTCGCGGGGTTTCAACACGAGAAACAGGGCCTCGGGCAATGCGAACATCGCCATGGCGAGCGTGATGAAACCAAAGCCTGACTGCAAGTCCATCAGCCCCATGGTGAAGCGCGGCGTGTTCAACAGCGCGCCTTCGCCCACCGTCGCCATGATGAGACCCATAAGCGTCATCATCACCGCCTTGCCGACCTGTCCGGTCCCGGCAAAGGCCGCAATGGCCGAAAGCCCCACGACCATGAGCGCGAAATACTCCGCCGAGTGAAACAAAAGCGCCACGGATGACAGAATCGGCGCAAAGACCATCAGCAGCAGGGCACCGATCGTGCCCCCCGCAAAGCTGGCAATCGCGGCGATGGTCAGTGCCTTGCCCGCCTTGCCCTGCCGCGCCATCGGATAGCCGTCAAAGGCACTGGCGACGGTCCCTGCAACCCCCGGCGCATTAAGAAGGATCGAAGAAGTCGAGCCGCCGAAGATCGCGCCGTAGTAAACGCCCGCCAGCAGGATCAATGCGGCGGAAGGATCGCCCATGGTGATTGC
>JASFFN010000258.1:0-4203 GCA_050124275.1 Roseobacter sp.
GGACGACCAAGCGATCATCGGACGAAGTTCTCGACCAGAAACACCAACGTCAACAATTTCTACTCGGTCTGCGATCAGGCGAAAGCGCAGGGGATCAAGGTCTATACGATTGCCTTCGAAGCGCCGGCGAACGCGGTCACTGAAATGAAGAACTGCGCAACGTCGCCCAACTACTTCTACAATGTGGAAGGGGTTGAGATCAGCTCGGCGTTCAAGGCGATTGCCCGCCAGATCAATGAGTTGAGGTTGACCCAATGATAACGCGCCTGCACTTGATGATGCGGCGCTTCCGACACGAGGAAAGCGGCAACGCATCCATCGAATTCGTGATTATGGTTCCCCTGCTGTTCACGATTTTCATGACGGCAATGGAACTGGGCGTCTATTCCATGCGCCAGATGTGGCTCGACCGCGGTCTCGACATTGCCGTGCGCGAGGTTCGCCTGAACACATCCAACATTCCCGACCATGATGGCCTGAAGATCACCGTTTGCAACAACGCCCCGTTCATACCCGATTGCATGGACAGCCTGAAACTGGAAATGGTTCAGGTTGACCCGAGAGATTTTTCGGCTCTTAGTCTCGACATCGACTGCGTTGACCGCAGTCTGCCGGTGGCCAGCCAGGAAGAGCCGAACTACATCACGGGGCAGGAGCATGACCTGATGTTCCTGCGCGCCTGCGCCAAGTTCACGCCAATGTTTCCGACAACCGGTCTGGGATCCGCCTTTGCTGTCGATGGCGCCGGTCAGGCCTTTATGGTCGCGGCGTCGGCCTTTGTTCAGGAACCGGGAGACTAGTGATGCGTCGTAAACTCCGTTTTCCACATCTTCGCCGTTTCAGGTCCGAACAATCCGGCAATATCGCGGTCGAGGCCGCAATCCTGCTGCCGATCATGATCTGGGGCTATCTGGCGATGTTCACGATTTTCGATACCTATCGCCAGTACACCACACAGCAGAAGGCGGCTTACACGGTCTCTGATCTGATCTCGCGTCAGGCCACGCCTTTGGATGCCGACTTCATCGACGGCTCGCATGAATTGTTCCGGACTCTGACCCGTTCGCTGACGGAACCGGGGCTACGCGTCACGATCGCCAAGTATGACCTTGTCCTGGAGGAGTATCGCGTGATCTGGTCCCGCACACGCGGCGGCATGGTCGCATTGACCAGTCAGGACATCGCAAACTGGTCCGACAGGTTGCCGGTTCTGCCGCAGGATGATCAGATCATCATTGTGGAAACTTCATCGCAATACCCGCCCGCGTTCGATATCGGGCTGGGCTTGCGGAATATCAACAATTTTGTCTTCACGCGTCCACGGTATGCGTCACAAGTCTGCCTGAATACGGGTGGTGAAGAAATTTGCGATCTGCCCAACACGGTCGTTCCGGAGCCTTCGGAAGAAGACAGCGCATAGCTCGGGCTGAGTCTGAATACTCAGGCAAATACGCAGCACCGAAGTTGCAAAACAGCTTCAGCGCCCCCAGGTGCGCACGACGCCGCAGTCCATGTGCACAAAGTTCGACCGGCTGTATTTCCCGACACCGCCGCCTTTGCACGCCGCCGCAGCCCGCGCCATCTGGCCTACGGAGCGCGTTGCCAGACGCAGGTCCGCCGCCTGGCCTTTGACATGAAGCGAGTTCTTGGCGACGCCTCGGCTGCGTGAGCGCAACATCGCATTTGTCTGCGGACTGCGATAACCGGACAAAAGCATGTACGGTTCGTTAACGTCCAACAGGTTGTGCGCCGCCGCCATGATGTCTACCGCACGCAGGTCGATGGGTTTGACCTGGCTCGTACGCCAGTCCCGCATGAAGTGGTTTATTTCCTTAACGGCGTCGTCCACATACTCGCCTTCGATCCAGTAGATCGTGTCGAGCCGCTCGCCGGTCCTGCCGGAATACATGCGTATCCGACGGATGTCGCCACCGCCGCGCAGAAAACCCGCTGCCTGTGAGAATGTAGGTGCTGCCGAAACTGCCGTAGCTGCAAATGCGCCCAGAAGAGCGCGCCGGGTCATCCCGGTCGATTCATCGATAGCCATAACCTGTCCGTCGTTGTTCCTGCCTATCCCGTGATGTTACACGGGCGTGTCATCTCTTCCCCAGATGCCCCACCTGTATCTCATATGCTGAATTGTTAACCAAGAGCTGAAAATCAAATCGTCGCTTTGCATAGATTTTTAGGCAATTTTTTGCGCATCGGGTCGTTACGGCCGCATTCACAAGGCAACCGGTGCAGCGGCGCACCAGAATTTACGTTTCGTCAGCAAAACTTGGAAATGTTATTGGACAGCGCCCGGTGCTCTTGGCACACAATCACGTCACGGGACCGGATCTGTTTTTACGAGGGCTTTAAATGACCATCTTGTTGCGCGCGCCAAGTCTTGCATTCTGTGCCACCTTCGGCATTGTTTTTGCGATACTTTTTGCGTCCACCCACCAAGCGAAAGCGCAAACCACGGCGTTCAGGCAAGCGGTTGCAGAGGCTGCTGCGCGGGATCAGGATGTGGCGGAGTTTTATCGGGAAAACGGCTATGACGACTTCTGGACGGGTGCCAGCACCCGCGAACGTGCGCGCCGGATCGAACTTTTGAAAGCCTTGAAGTCGGCGGACAACCACGGGTTGCCTGCCACGCGATATGGCACCGATGCGCTGGAATCGCAGATCAGATCAGCACGCAGCCAGCGGGATCTGGGGGCGCTCGAGGTCGCGATGAGCCGTGTTTTCCTGCAATATGCGCGCGACATTCAGACCGGGATTCTGGTGCCGTCGCGCGTCGACAAGCTGATCGTCCGAGAGGTGCCATACCGCGCGCGCAAATCCTATCTCACCAACCTCGAGAAATCGTCGCCGCAGGGTTTTTTCAGGGCCTTGCCTCCGGCGACGCGGGAATACAATGGGCTGATGAAGCAAAAGCTTGTTCTGGAGCAGAGCGTCGCGAAGGGCGGGTGGGGCGCCACCGTCAACGCGACAAAGCTCGAAGCGGGCGCGCGCGGGCCTTCCGTCGTTGCGCTTCGGGATCGCCTTGTGCGGATGGGCTATCTTGACAGAAGTGCCAGCGATACATTCGACGAGGCGATGCGCAAGGCGGTCATTGCCTTTCAGGCCGATCACGGACTCGCGCAGGATGGTGTTGTGGGTCCCGGTACGTTGGCGGAAATCAACACATCGGCGGAACAGAGACTTCGGTCCGTGATCGTGGCGATGGAGCGCGAACGGTGGAGCAACATGTCCCGCGGCGCGCGTCACATCGAGGTCAATCTTGCGGACTTCACGGCCAAGATCATCGATAATGGCAAAGTGACCTTCAGCACGCGCTCGGTTGTCGGTGCCCGCGACACGAAGCGTCAGTCTCCAGAGTTTTCGGACCAGATGGAGTTCATGGTGCTGAACCCCAGCTGGCACGTGCCCCGGTCCATTGCGACCGGAGAGTACCTGCCGCAACTGCAGCAAGACCCCTATGCGGTAGACCACCTGGTCATAACCGACAGAAGCGGGCGACAGGTCGATCGCGCCAGCATGGATTTCAACAACTACACGCCGCAAACCTTTCCCTATGCCATGCGCCAGCCCCCCAGTCAGCGGAACGCGCTGGGTCTGGTCAAGTTCATGTTTCCCAACAAGTACAACATCTATTTGCATGATACTCCGGCAAAAAACCTCTTCGCGCGTGAAACGCGGGCCTACAGCCACGGTTGTATCCGGCTCGCTGATCCCTTTGATTTCGCCTATGCGCTACTCGCCAAGCAGACCAGCGACCCCGAAGGTTTTTTCCAGTCCAAGCTGGCATCGGGCAAGGAGGTTCAGGTGAATCTCCAACACCCTGTCCCGGTTCACATCATTTATCGTACGGCTTTCGTGAATGGCAAAGGGCAGATCCAGTACCGCCGCGATGTTTACGGGCGTGACGCCCGTATCTGGCAGGCGCTGTCCGAGGCAGGGGTGGCTTTGCGCGATGTTCAGGGGTAGACCTGCTCCCTGACATACGCGGGGCGGTGGATGGATACTGCAGGATATAGCGTCGGCGATATCGCACATGCATTGGGTGCCACTGCACACGGTGACTTGTCGTATCGGATTGTGCGGGCGGCCGAGCCTCAATCCGCGGGTCCCAATGAACTCGCCATTGCGATCAAGCAATCTTACGCGGAAACCCTTGCGGCGAGCCAGGCACAGGCTGCACTGCTATGGCATGGA
>JASFFN010000259.1:0-4195 GCA_050124275.1 Roseobacter sp.
ACCGTAAAAATTATGCTCGCGGCTGAAGAGGTGCATTGATCCGCCACGCCCGCCGGCGCATCCTTCCGCCTTGCCCAGCATTTCCGCCAGAATGCTGCCCATCGGCACGCCACGCGCCAGTGCATGCCCGTGTTCGCGATAGGTGGCCACAACGCGATCGGCGGCGCCAAGCAGCGGTATGATGCCGGCGGCGATCGCCTCTTCCCCGTCATAAAGGTGCAGAAACCCCCGAATGACCTGTTGCGTGTAGAGTTCGGCGCATTTGTCTTCGAACCGCCTGATACGGATCATCTGCTTGAGAAGACTGCGCACATGCGCATGGTCAAGATGAGGTTTTACGCTTGCGTCACTCACTGCTCATCGCTCTCCAAAGTCGAGATGTCTCCTTCCGGCAGCCCAAGCTCCCGCGCTTTCAGCAGCCGCCGCATGATCTTACCGCTGCGGGTTTTCGGCAGGTTCTTTCGAAAAACGATGTCTTTCGGGGCAACCGCCGGCCCCAGCCTTTTGCGGGCGTGCCCCATGACCTCCAGTTTCAGGTCTTCGCTCGGCTCATACCCGGCGTTCAGGGCCACGTAGGCCTTGACGCTTTCGCCGGCGGTTTCATCGGGTACGCCAATGACGCCGGCCTCGGCCACGGCGGGGTGCTCGATCAGGGCGCTTTCGACCTCGAAGGGGCCGATCAGATGGCCCGCGCTTTTTATCAGATCGTCGCCACGGCCCACGAACCAGAAGTATCCATCCGGGTCGCGCATGGCCAGATCGCCCGTCAGGTACCAGCCGTCGCGAAAACATTTTCTGTACCGGGCTTCTTCGTGAAGGTAGCCGCGCATCATCGACGGCCAGCCCTCGCGCAAGGCCAGTTCGCCGATGGCGTTCGGGTCGGTCAATACGGAAAGATCATTCTCGGAAGTCTCGACGATGCCGGCTTCTATTCCAGGCAGTGGCTTTCCCATGGAGCCGGGCTTGACATCCATGCAGGCGAAGTTGGCGATCATGATGCCGCCTGTTTCCGTCTGCCACCAGTTGTCATGAAATGGCCGGCCAAAAACCTCGTTGCCCCAGATGACTGCCTCGGGATTCAGGGGTTCTCCGACACTCGCCAAAAATCGCAAGTTGCTGAAATCCCGACTCTCGGCGGCATCGCGGCCAGCCTTCATCAGCATGCGGATTGCCGTCGGCGCGGTGTACCAGACGTTGACCCGTTCCTGTTCGAGAATGTCGTACCAGCGCGAGACGTCGAATTCCGCTTCATCGACAAGCATCGTGCAGCGATTGGTGAGCGGCGCGATGATCCCGTATGAGGTGCCCGTTACCCAACCGGGATCGGCAGTGCACCAATAGGTGTCCCCCGGTTTCAGATCGAGCGCCAGATGCCCGGTCAGGTGATGTGCAACCACGGCCTCGTGAACGTGCACGACCCCTTTGGGCTTGCCCGTCGTCCCGGATGTAAAGTGGAGCAGCGCCTTGTCTTCGGGGTCAGTTCGCGCAGTTTGCAATGTGTCCGCAGCCGCTTTCATCAATGCCTTCAGGTCTTCGGTGTCCTTTGTGGCGCCGTCTGTCAAAAGAACTGTGCGCAGATCGGGCAATCTGTCGCGTATGCCACTGACCTTGCGTTTGTAGAGTCTGGCGTTGGTGATCAACGCGGTCGCATTGCCGATCTCCATCCGGGCGTGGATCGGCTCGGGTCCGAAGGCGGAAAAAAGCGGGCAGAAAACGCAGCCTGCTTTCAGCGTCCCAAGTGCCGCGATGTAAAGCTCGGGGACGCGGCCCAACAGGGCATAGACCCGGTCTCCCTTTTCAAGGCCGAGATCACCCAGAACATTCGCGAACCGGCTCATTTGCCGGGAAAGTTCTCTGTAGGTGAAATCCTGCCGTTCGCCCGATTTGGCGATCCACCGCAAGGCGACCTGATCGCCATGGCCGGCGCTCACATGGCGATCGATCGCTTCATGTGCGATATTGAGCTTGTGCGATTCAAATCCGTCGATCAGATCGCGCGCGGAGTCCCACGAAAAACCCGCGCAGAAACTGTCGTAGTCGCGCATATTGGCGTTTTTTTTCGCAGCCGCAGTTTTCTTGATCGGTTCAAATGCCATCTCGCTGATGCAAATCCGCCTCCCTTAAGTGTGACTTTACGCCATTGCTGTCAATCCGGCGTTGATTGAGATCAATCGCCCCGACAAACCTTTCGAGCCTCGCGCTCAAAGTGGGGAGAGTGGTCTTATCAACTGGCGTGGGCCAGGGCTTCGCGTCACATTTCCATTCCAAAGGACACTGCGGGGAGGCTATGTTAGAGTGACCCGATTGAAGAAATGTTGGTGCCGGTAGTGGCGAGTTCGCAGCGGGTTACGCGATGAACAATGGGAAATGGCAATGGGCAATGACGAGGAAAAGATAGAAGGGCGTTTACACGGCGAGCAAATGGAACCGGAGGGTTCGGACAGTCTGCTAGAACGGCTCATCTACATGTTGCTGATCGCAATCATGATCTCGTTTGCACAAACCGTGCTGGGTGTCGCGACGGTGATCCAGTTCGTCATCATGCTGGTGAATAACCGGCAACCAAACGAGCGCCTTGCCGACTTCGGAACCGACCTCGGCGTCTGGGTGGCGAAGGCAGCGCGTTATCAGACTGCCGCAAGCAATGTCAAACCATGGCCCTGGACTGAACTGGACTGAGTTCGTTTGGGCGCCCTTGCCGGGCAGTGCACGATCGCTACAACTCGGGAAAGTCGGCGAAAACGAGCGCGTGGTCACTGGCATGGCTGCCTGTTTGCCCGGAACCCACCGCACGGCCCGACCTGCAATCCGTCCGGGTCATACCCGTTCTGACTATTTGGGGAATGACGTCCGGGTACTCGCGAGCCAGCCTCGGCGACAAAAGCATCCGGTCGGGACGCGAGTGAAGGTGCGTGTCAGGAACTTCAAACGTCCAGTCCGTGCCCGGTGGCAAGCGATCGAGCAGGCCGTTGGAAAACCCCTGTTTCAGCGGTGCGAGGGCCGACTGACCGGCCTCGCCGCCGGTCGCCGGTTCGTTGAAGTCTCCCAAGATGATCCAGCGTTCGCTCTCAGGCCGCGCAAAGCGCTTTTCAATGATCTTTCGGACAGCGCGTGCTTCAGCTTCGCGTACCTCGTGGGCTCTCTCAACATCCGGGTAGGGCGCTTTGAAGTGGCACACGAAGATCGTCAGGCCTTCGAAATCCAGTTCGAGACAATCGCGCCGGAACAGCCGCTGATCCCGGAGGTCCGGCGGCAGATCGGCGAGGCCGAGGTCCGCCCCGGTCAGATGCGCGTGGCTCTTTGCGGCTGACGGTGTTCTTGTCGAAAGCACGGCCACGTCCAGACCACGACCATCATTCCCGGGCAGACAAATCCGGCTGGTATAGGCGGGCGCGCCGGCCTGCACCAGGAAGCGATGATAGAAAAAATCGAGGGTGTCGGCATCGAACACTTCCTGAAGCGCGACAACGTCCGCTTGTACGTCGGCAATGACCCGGGCTGTCATTTCGCGATCGGCAATGTCCTGTTCGATCGATCGCGGCTGTTCGTCGAAATCCCGGTCCACCGCGCCATCAAGAACGAGACGGCCCTGCCTTTTGCGGAGCCGCAGGTTCTGCACGTTGAACGTTGCCAGTCGCATCTGTGATACCATCCCTTTGCCCGACAGGATCAGAATACACGCTTTATTCGGTGCCGGCATGGTTGCCGCGGACAGACTCGAAAGCAAACGGAACGGTGGCATCGGCCCGTCCGCCTCCGCAGGGCGCAGAAGGATGGTGATAGCGGGATTCAGCTAAAAGCCGATGTCTTCCGGGCCTTGCACTTCTCGGGGCTGCGCGAATGTCTCGAATGGTCCGCCAGCCACGTCAAGGGCCTGCAAAGCATTGAAATTCAATCCCGTGAGTTGCTCCAGCAGATGGATCGGGATCCGGTGTGTTCGGTAATCACCGAAAGCCTCGTCAACTGTGGGCATCAGGTTTTTCCGCGTGTGGAGGTAGCCGACGGATCGCAGACCGGCAGGCGTATCCGCGATGGCGATCTTCCAGTAATCCGATGGAATTTGGACGATACCGCGATAGACCGGGTCATCGGGGCGGAAAATGGGGCCTGTGAAGATCGACATCCTTGCATTTTTTGCTTCGGCCCAGTCAAGCATGTAGTCCTCCAGTTCCTGCCATATCGCTTGATTGAGCCG
>JASFFN010000260.1:0-4184 GCA_050124275.1 Roseobacter sp.
ATCGGGATGTGCCTGGATCGACATGGGAAAGTTGGGTGTGGACGTGCTGATTTCCGCGCCTCAAAAAGGGTGGTCGGCGTCACCATGTGCGGGGCTCGTCATGATGTCTTCGCGTGCCGAACAGCGGCTGGCCGAAACTCAGTCAGACAGTTTTGCGATTGATCTGGCGAAGTGGCGCAGCATTATGAAGGCCTATGAAAACGGCGGTCACGCCTATCATGCGACGATGCCCACGGATGCGCTGCGGGCCTTCCGGGACACGATGCTGGAGGCGAGGGCTTACGGTTTTGATCGCCTGAAGGAGGCGCAGTGGGACCTAGGCAACAGGGTGCGCGCCTTGCTCGCGGCAAAGGGCGTTGTCTCGGTAGCCGCAGATGGATTCGGTGCGCCCGGTGTCGTGGTTTGCTATACGGCGGATCCGGACATTCAGAGCGGCAGCAAGTTCATGGCGCAGGGCATGCAGATCGCGGCGGGTGTGCCGTTGCAGTGCGATGAGCCCGAAGATTTTCGCACCTTCCGGCTGGGGCTGTTCGGGCTTGATAAACTCTACGATGTTGACGGGACAGTGGCCCGTCTGGAGAGAGTGCTGGACCAGGTTATTTGACGCCGAGCCCCAGTTGCATCAGCGTGCGCCGGACCGGCGCAAAGGAATAAAGCGCATTCAACCCAAGTGCACGCGCATCGCGGAGCGCGGGCAGGCTGACCTGGCTGGCACGGTTCAGAAGATCTATGCCGTATACCCGCAAGGCAATGTCATTGTTGCGCGCCTTGTGATAGGCGTCCAGCATGGTGCGGTCCCCCAAACCGTCCGGGCGTTCCTGCGCGAGCTCGAGGAGTTTGGCAGTATCGGCAAGGCTCATGTTCAGACCTTGCGCACCGATCGGCGGGACGACATGGGCCGCCTCGGCAATCAATGCGATGCGCTCGCCCGATAACCGGTGGGCCTTCTGGCTGATGATGGGCCAGATGGACCGGCGCGATGCGAGCGTCAGAGGCCCGAAGAGATAGCAACTGCGTTGCGACATCTCTTCCTCGAACTCCGGTATCGCCAGAGTCATCCTGCGCACCGACAAGGGGCCGTCGTCCATCCAGACCACGGCCGAGGACGGCGCGCCGTCATGGTCGGGCAGTGGCACCAGAGTGAAAGGACCGCCTGTGCGATGAATTTCCGTGGAAACATTCTCATGCGGGATCGGATGGGTGACGGCAAAGGCCAGCGCTTTCTGGCCGTAGCGCTTTGTGCTCACGCTGATCCCTGCCGCCTCACGCATCGGGGACCTGCGCCCGTCGGCTGCAACAACCAGACGCGTCTTGACCCTGGATCCGTCAGACAGGCCAACGCGCGCCTCGGCATCGCGTGTGAACAGCGTAGTGGTGGCCATGCCTGGGCGAAAATCGACATTGGGCAACTCGGCGAGCCGCGTGACGATTTCGCGCCGCAACAGCCAGTTCGGCAGGTTCCACCCAAACGGTAAATCGGATATGTCGCTGGCGTCGAAGTCTTTTGTCAGTCGCGCTTCGGGGGCCGGCCCGCCGGCATCAACGATGCGCATCACCTGCAGGGGAGAGGCATGGGGCTCCAGCCGTTCCCAGAGGCCAGCGCTTTCCAGCACTTTTCGCGCGGGCTGCAGCATTGCCGTCGTACGCATGTCCGCGCCGTCATCCTCGCGGTTCGTCACCGGAGGCGACGGATCGACACAGATTACGTCGAAGCCGGCGGACCCGAACGCAGCCGCCGCGGTCAGGCCGGCGATCCCACCACCCGAGATCAGCACATCACATGTCGTTTCGCTCATATTGCCTCCATCCGCCGCAGCCAGCTTAGACCTGCGCTTCTAGGATAGCCACCGGCGAGTCATGCCCAGGTGATCGTGACGAGCAAAACAAATATGACGGGGACCAGCGCGAGCGCGGGCAGATAGAGGCCCGGGAGCCCGAAAACAAGCGCGGACGACATCCAAAGGCTGACGAACATGATCAGCGCGAACCAGATGTTGTTTTTGTCGCCGAAGGCAAGATCCCTGGCGACCCATCCAAGAACCGGGATTGCGAACAGGATGCGCTGCCACATCGGCAGGCGTGTCGGTGTTGCGGCAAGTGTCATGTATCCTCCTGATGCTCGTATCGAAAAGCATTTAGTTCCGCCGCAGTGCAGCAGGATGAGCCCGATTGTCGCATTCGACCGTCAAATCAGCCGCGCCAGGAACCCGCTCAGATCATCGGTGTGAAAGTGTATGTGATCCCCGTCGCCGCGCGCGTCAGCCACATGGATCGTGCGCATGCCCATCAGATGGGGAACCTTGAGATTGCGTGGGTCGTCTTCGAACATGGCTGCTTTGGCGGGGGTGAGCCCGTCGCGCTCGAATATCCTGTTAAAAGCCGCGTGATCCGGCTTGGGCATGTAGTCTGCGTGCTCGACGCCATAGACCGCATCGAACAAACCGGACAGACCGCGCGCCTCGAGGACCCGTTCGGCATATGGCGCGCAGCCGTTGGTATAGACGATGCGCCGCCCCGGCAATTCCCTGATCTGCGCGGCCAACGCAGGATCCGGTTCAAGCCGGTCGAGCGGAATATCATGCACGTCGGTCAGATAGGGCGCGGGATCGACATCGTGCTCACGCATCAGCCCGGCGAGTGTTGTTCCGTGCGTGGCCCAATAATGCGCGCGCAGCCTGTCCGCCTCGGATCGGCTGACGCCGAGCGCTTCCATCACGTAGTGCGTCATGCGAATTTCGATCAGATCAAACAGCCGCGCCGACGGTGGATACAGTGTGTGATCGAGGTCAAAAACCCACGACTCCACATGTGAAAAAGCTTCCCTGACCATGCTCGATCCATACTCTCTGCGCCTGCCGCCCGCAACCTCTCGGGCTTGCACCTGCAGGCCCATCATCGCTAAGGTAGGTCATTGAATTCAAATGGCAGTTCTCTCGCATGCAAAAAATCCAGCAGACCGATGCTTACAACATGATCCTCGAAGCCATCGATCTGGGAGTTTACCGTCCCGGTGACCGGCTGGTCGAAAGCGAGCTTGCGGAACGTTTCGGTGTGTCGCGCACCCCCATTCGCGAAGCGCTCCAGCGTCTGGAAACGCAGTCTTTGCTTGCACGGGACGGGCGCAGTCTGATCGTCGCTTCACTGGATCATAACCAGATGGCCGAACTCTACGTGGTCCGGCGCGAACTCGAAGGACTGGCCGCGCGTCTCGCGGCAAAACACGCAACCGCCGAAGAGGTGCGTATCCTGCGCGAAATGGTCGAAGCCGACAACGCGCTGGTCGACGACCCGCCGGCGTTATCCCGCGCGAACAGACGCTTTCACAAGCAAATCCACCTTGCGTCCCATAACCGCTATCTTGTGCAGCAACTCGATCTCGTGCACCGGACGATGGCGCTGATGGCAAACACGTCACTGTCCGCGCAGGGGCGCGGCGTTGTCGCGCAGTCCGAGCATGATGGCATCGTGCGTGCGATCGAGGCGAAGGATGAGGACGCGGCCTGCGCCGCGTTGCGCGATCATATATCTGTCGCATTCATGACCCGCCTGAAGCAGGATGCGGACCGGCGCGGCGAGGAAGTCTGACCCTCAGCGCGTATCAAATGCTCTGGTATCGTCAGCCGGCTTGGGTGAGGGGTCGGTCTGGCCCGTGACGCCGTGTTGTGTCTTGTCCCAGAAAAAGGGAACGAGCACCAACTCCCAAAGTGCCTTGTAGGCGGCGAGTGCGCCAAGCGCGAAGTAAAACATCATTGTCGGAACGAAAGGCAGCAGATGCCGGTGCTGCTTTTGGGCGACGGCGGTCAGGCCCAAAGCGAGACCGATCGCTTCCGACGCGATGAAAAGACCGGCAAGACCCCAGACGACTTCTGATCCGAGCGTATGCGCCACAGGGTGAACAATGCCCGCGAGCGACAGCCAGAATGACCACAGGACGGGCGCTGTGGCGAACTGGGAAAAGGCGGCGAGGAAAATCGTCTGGATGCCCAGAAACCGCCAGAGACCAAGGTCGCGCAACAAGGCGCCTGGCCTGCGCATATGAACGCAATAGGTTACAAGGAAACCCTTGAGCCAGCGCGAACGCTGCCGGATCCATGGCCATGAGCGGCTGGTCGCCTCTTCCCGGGTGTGACCGTGGGCAAAAGCTCGGTCTTGTATCCGTGACGCGCAAGGCGCACCCCGAGGTC
>JASFFN010000261.1:0-4140 GCA_050124275.1 Roseobacter sp.
CATAAGCCCCTGATAAAGCTCCTTGTATTCCTCATTCACTGCAATTCTCAGGGCCTGGAAGCTGCGCGTGGCCGGGTGAGACTGTCCCGGCTTGGCACGCGGCAAGCAGCCTTCGATGATGCCGGCCAGACGCAAGGTCGTCGTGATGGGCTGACGGGCGCGCTCGGCCGCGATTGCCCTTGCGATGCGGCGGCTGGCGCGTTCTTCGCCATAGTGGAAGAGAATGTTGGCGATGGCCTCTTCGGAGGCGCTATTGACGATATCCGCCGCAGAGCGCCCCTCCTGGCTCATCCGCATGTCGAGCGGTCCGTCCCGCAGAAAGGAAAAGCCGCGCTCGGACAGGTCGAGCTGCATCGACGACACCCCCAGATCGAGCACGACACCATCCAGATCGCTCGCGTATTCATCCATTCTCGAGAATGTGCCATGGCGCTGCACCAACCTGTCTCCGTAGACCGCAGCCCAGGTCGCAGCCAGTTCAAATGCAAGGGGATCACGGTCCACGGCGATGACGCGCGCGGCGCCTGCATCGAGCAGGCCCCGGGTGTAGCCGCCGGCACCGAACGTGCCATCAAGCCAGATCCCCCCGACGGGCGCGACGGCTTTCAGAATTGCGGGCAGCAGTACAGGGATATGAGGTTGGTGCGCTTCAGATTTGGCCGCAGCAGCCATGTCCTACTCGCCTCCTGCACCATCGAGATAGACGAGCGGGTCGAAATCCTGCGGCAACTCGTCCAGCCATGCTTCGGTTTTCGCCGCTTCCTCCTGCTCGTAGGTTTCCGGCTTCCAGATCTGGAACGTGTCGCCGGCGGCGATAAAGAAGGCCTCGCCCTCCAGTCCGATTTTCTGGCGCAGCTTTGCCGGCAAGACCAGACGACCGGTCTCATCCACCGATGTCGGGAAGGACTGCCCGTGAAAGAGACGCTGCAACATCTTGCGCTCCATCGAGCCGCGCGGCAGCGCGTCGATCTTGGCATCCACCTCTTCGATGGCTTCGATCGTGTAGCACTCGAGATAATTGCGCCGGTGATCGCCGTAGACGATGACCAGTTCAGGCGCGTCACCAGAGGACCAGTTCGGATCCGAAGCCTCGATCACACGCCGAAACGAGGCCGGGATGGACACCCGCCCTTTCGCATCAACCTTGTGATGGCTCTCGCCTCTGAACCGTCGGCTCACTGTCCTGTCCCAATCTTCGACGCCGGATCGTTTTGGCGCCATCCCCCTCGCTTGAAATGGAAACGGCGGGCTGATCAGCTGCCATTGATCAACCCGCCGCCCTCGTCCCGCCTAGCGGGGAAGTCCAGCTGCGCGCGCCACCTGGGGGGATGTCTGCTCGCCCGCGCGCCGGATCTGCTTGTCGGATGAAAGCGAGAGGCCTGTATGAAACCTGCAAGAGTTTTTGTTTTGCGTGGGGTCGTTGAATGCCCCGGTCTCGTTCTCATCTGATGAATTAGGGATAATGTGGGAATACATGGTCTGGCAAGGAAAAATTTCGGCTTTGGGGAAATTCATACCGTCGCCAGCGAGGTCTTCGCGTCCAGAGAGTGATCATTCTCATCAGAATCTCGGAACATTTAGTGTCTTTTATAGAAATTTTGGCAATATATGGTGATACAATGCCAATACGAATTACTCCCCTGAATTCCCAAAAAAGTTTCACTGATTTTGTGGGGAAACAGGATGTTTTTGCTTTGTTCGCCCGGAATCACCGGGCCAACTGGACAAATTGCGCGATTTTCAAATGATTCGCCCGCCTGCAACACGCCCGGATGGCGCTTTGCCCATGAATTCCCATGCGGCAGCCTTTTCCAGAACGATGGTACAGTCAGGTCAGGCCATGCCGCCCGAGGTCAGGCCATGCCGCCCGAGGTCAGGCCATGCCGCCCTTGATCAGGCCCTCGGCGATGCGCCTGTATGCGTCGGCCATCGGCCCCTCGCCTGCCGCGACCGGTGTGCCGCCATCTCCGGCCAGCCGCGTCTCCAGATCGATGGGCAAGGCGCCCAAAAGCGGCACGCCGAGCTTTTTCGCCTCGGCCACCACACCGCCCTGCCCGAAAATCTCGTGCTCCGCGCCGCAGTCGGGGCACACGAACAGCGACATGTTTTCGATGAGGCCGAGAACCGGGGTCTTGAGAGTTGCGAACATATCGAGCGCCTTGCGCGCATCGATGAGTGCAACATCCTGCGGCGTTGAAACGACAATCGCGCCTGTCAGTTCGGATTTGGTGCAGAGCGTCAGCTGGACATCGCCGGTTCCCGGCGGCAGGTCGACGAGAAGAACATCAAGCTCGCCCCACTCCACCTGCCCCAGCATCTGCTGCAACGCGCCCATCAGCATCGGCCCGCGCCAGACCACGGCTTTGCCGTCTTCCATCATGAAGCCGATGGACATCAGCGTGACGCCATGGGCATGCAGGGGAATGATGGTTTTTCCGTCCGGACTCGCCGGGCGTTTGTTGATGCCCATCATGCGCGGCTGGCTGGGCCCGTAGATATCGGCATCCAGCAATCCGACCTTGCGCCCCGCCCGGGCAAGCGCCACGGCCAGGTTGGAGGATACGGTCGACTTGCCGACGCCGCCCTTTCCCGACCCGATGGCCAGAATACGTTTGACGCCGGCGGGCCTGGTCGGTCCGTCCTGCGGCTTTGGATGTCCGCCGATTTTAAGACTGGGCGGCTCGCTGGGCTTTTCCGCGGGACCGTGCGCGGTCAGCGCCACCGAGGCTGACGCGACACCGGGCAATTCGGCCACCACTTTCTCGGCCGCCTCGCGCAGAGGCCCCATCTGCCGGGCGACCTCCGGGCTCGGCGCTTCGATCACAAAGCGCACGGTGCCGTCGTTGACCGTCAGGGCACGAATCAGATCGTGCGCGATCAGGCTCCGTCCGTCCGGCAGAAGCACGCGGTCAAGCGCAGCCTGAATTTGGTCTTTCGTCACTGACATGCTCAATTACTCCTCACGCCTGCCGCGTCATATAGCAACTCGATACCAAACCGCCAGCGGTTCGCAGCAACCGCCCAGTCAATAAGCGGGATGCATATTTTTGCATCATTTCGCCCATGCACTTGCTGCATGGCAGCATTGACCTACGTACTATTGTGCAGCTGCAGCAATTGCCCAAATATACACGGTAAGAAACGAAACGGAAGCAGTAGGCAGGAATACACATGGGTCACTATTCGCACACGATGTCAGACAGCTATGTCGAGCGGTTGCTCGCAGGCGCCGCGCAGATACTGGAGCGCGCAGCAGCGCGCCATGCGCACTACCGCATCTATCGGGCCGCGCTGTCCGAGTTGCGCGGTCTGAGTGACCGGGATCTCGCCGACCTCGGGTTCAGCCGCTGCATGTTCAAACAACTGGCGCGGGAAACTGCAGATAAACAGGTGGTTTTGTAAGACAGAAAGCTTTCGGACGCCTCATTCCTCCCCCGAGGCGTTCGCAAGTCGGCGGCGGCATCGATCCTCCTCCCTGATGCCGCCGCTTCCGAGATCATACTGCTCCGCACAACGGCAGCGGGGCAGAATACAGGATCAGGCATCCCTTCCTCCTCCCTTGGGGTGTCTGTGCTCAAGGCGGTGGCATCTATCCTCCTCCCAGATGTCACCGTCCCTTTTTCCCGGAAATTGGGCATTCAACGCGCCCGGCGCGCCTCAAGGTGGCGTATCGCACGGGCAAGATCGAGGAACGCATGCGCGAAAGAGTCGGTGTCAGTCTCAGTGCCGCGCCATTGGCGCGGGACCGTCGGGCAGTCGTTTGCCGGGCCTGCCCGAGCGGGCCGTCGCCCCTGACCGCCGCTAAAACGGGATATCGTCCGCTGCCGTGATGAATTTCGCGACGACTTTCTTGGTACCGGCCTTTTCAAAGGCGATTTCCAGCTTGTCGCCTTCCATTGCCTGAATTGTCCCGTAACCGAACTTCTGGTGAAACACCCGCTCGCCCACGACGAAACTGGAGGTGGCCGACAGGTCGATGACGGTATTCTTCGCCTCGCGCGGCTGGCTGACGGGCCTCTCCTGGCTGCGCGCCTGCAATCGACGCCAGCCCGGCGAGTTGTAGACATTCGCCTCCGCCGCCTGGTCGTGCAGCGCGCTGCGCGGGGCCGCCGCCCCGTAGCCGCCGCCGTAAAGGCCGGG
>JASFFN010000262.1:0-4138 GCA_050124275.1 Roseobacter sp.
TTGATGAACGGAGGTTTTTGTTTGGATATCGGCGGAAGACTCAGGGCTGTACGCGAATCCCGCAAGTTGTCGCAGCGCGACCTCGCAGCGCGCGCGGGCCTCACGAGCGGCGCTATTTCGCTCATCGAACAAAACAAAAGCAGTCCTTCCGTTTCATCGCTCAAGGCGCTTCTCGACAGCATTCCCATGACGATGTCTGAATTTTTCGCGGAAGTCGAAAGCAAGGGGCCGCCGAAGTATTTCTACGGCACCAGCGATTTCGTCGAGTTGTCGCCACAGGATATCGGTCTCGGCGACGGCGCGGTGCGCCTGTCCCTGCGGCAGTTGGGCAATGCGTCGGAGCACAGTCTGCAGATCTTGCACGAACGCTATCCACCGGGCACCGACACCGGGCCCGACATGCTGAGCCACGAGGGCGAAGAGGCCGGGATCGTGGTCTCGGGCGTGATAGAAATTACCGTTGATGATCAGGTGCGGGTTCTGAACCCGGGCGAGGGGTACCTGTTCGATAGCCGGTTGCCGCACAGGTTCCGGAACATCGGAGATAGTGACTGCGTTATTGTAAGCGCTTGCACGCCGCCGACGTTCTGAAATTTGAATTTTCTTTTGATGGGTCCTACACTTCGCGCGCACCCAGCTGAAGCAGGCTGTGAATTAAACTGAAGCAAAAATAGGGAGTTATCTATGAAGATGCTGAAACTAGGGGCGATTCTGTCCGCTGCTGTACTGGCGGGCCATGCCGCCACCGCGCAGGAAAGATTCATTACGATCGGCACCGGCGGTCAAACCGGCGTCTACTTCGTGGTGGGTCAGTCCATCTGCCGTCTTGTCAACCGGGGCACGGCCGAGCACAACCTGAAATGCACGGCACCGTCCACGGGCGGGTCGATCGCCAACATCAACGCGATCAAGGCGGGAGACATGGACATGGGGGTTGCGCAGTCCGACTGGCAGTTCCACGCCTATAATGGTTCTTCGGAATTCAATGGAAACCAGTTCGACAAACTCCGTGCTGTTTTCTCGGTACACGGTGAGCCGTTTACGGTCGTTGCGCGTGCGGACAGCGGTATCGAAACATTCGATGATCTCTTCGGCAAGCGCGTCAATGTCGGCAACCCCGGCTCCGGCCAGCGGGCGACGATGGACGTCGTGTTGAATGCAATGGGTCGGACAAGCGGCGATTTCGCCCTCGCGTCCGAACTCAAGCCGGCGGAGCAGTCTGCCGCTTTGGGCGACAACAAGGTGGATGCGATCATCTACACCGTGGGTCACCCGAATGGTTCCATCCAGGAGGCGACGTCGACCGTGGATGCAAAGCTGGTCAGCGTAACGGGTGATGCGATCGACAAGCTGATCGACCACAACAGTTACTATGCGAAAGCAATCATTCCCGGTGGCCTCTACAAAGGCAATGACGCGGATGTGGAAACCTTCGGGGTGAAAGCCACATTCGTCACGTCCGCCGATGTGGACGATGACGTGGTTTACACGGTGGTCAAAGCGGTCTTTGACAATTTCGACCGCTTCAAAGGCTTGCACCCGGCCTTCGCAAATCTCAAGGAAGAAGAGATGATTTCAGCGGGCCTGAGCGCACCTTTGCACCCCGGTGCCGAAAAGTACTACCGCGAACGTGGCTGGATTGAATAGTCCGCTGATCGATTGAAATCGGGGTTCCGCCCTCGCGGGACCCCGGGCCAAGAGGCGATGGACATGCGATACACGCCTCTTGATATTCCAAGTCAGTGGGGGCAGACGAATGAGTGACGACAAACAATATGGAGCGGAAGCGGGCAAGGGCGCGCTGAGCCAGGAAGAACTCGACGAACTGGTTGCCTCATCGGACACCGGAGGCAGGTCGCCGGAAGGCGGCGTTGGCAAATTTCTGGTGATCGTCGCGTTGCTCTGGTCGCTTTTTCAGTTGTGGATCGCTTCACCGCTGCCTTTCATGATCGGCTGGGGGGTATTCAACGATACCGAAGCGCGGTCGATCCACCTGGCGTTCGCGCTGTTTCTCGCCTTTGCCGCTTACCCGGCCGCGCGCACCCCGGCACAGCTGGGTCTTGCCTTGATTGTCCCGGCGCTGCTGACCTTTCTGTTCATCTACGGGGCCAAGGAAGGAACGCCCGTCTGGTGGATCCCGATTCCGGGCGCTCTGCTCATCGCGGCTATCTATCTGGGCTCGCCAAAGGATCACATTCCGTTCTGGGAGTGGGGCCTTGCCATCGTCGGTGCTCTGTCGGCGCTCTATCTTTACTTCTTTTACGACGGGATCGCGACCCGTGTCGGCGCGCCGATCCTTCAGGACTTCGTTGTCGCGGTGATCGGCATCCTGCTGCTGCTCGAGGCGACGCGCCGCGCGCTTGGACCGGCGCTGATGATCGTGGCGACCGTCTTTCTGGCCTATACGTTTCTTGGCCCGCTGATGCCGTCGATCATTGCACACAAGGGCAATAACCTGTCGGAAGTCGTCAATCACCAATGGATCACCACCGAGGGCGTTTTCGGCATCGCTCTGGGTGTGTCAACCTCTTTTGTTTTCCTTTTCGTTCTCTTCGGATCGCTTCTCGATAAAGCGGGCGCGGGGAATTACTTCATTCAGGTCGCGTTCAGCCTCATGGGGCACCTGCGCGGCGGACCGGCCAAGGCGGCTGTGGTGTCGTCCGCCATGACCGGTCTGATCTCGGGCTCTTCGATCGCCAACGTGGTGACCACGGGCACCTTTACCATTCCCCTGATGAAGCGTGTCGGGTTCTCGTCGGAAAAGGCGGGTGCCGTCGAAGTTGCCTCCTCCGTAAACGGGCAGATCATGCCGCCCGTGATGGGGGCGGCGGCCTTTCTGATGGTCGAATATGTCGGCATTCCCTATTTCGACGTGGTCAAGCACGCGTTTGTGCCGGCGGTCATCTCATACATCGCACTGGTCTATATCGTGCATCTCGAGGCGATGAAGGCCAACATGCAGGGCCTGCCGCGTCCGGTAGAGCCGAAACCATGGGTGGCGTGGCTGATGTCCATCGCTTTCACCATCGCGTCGATCTGTGCGCTGAGCTTCGCCGTCTACTACCTTATGGGGTGGATTCGTCCGACTTTCGGCGCCTCTGCATTGTGGGTGGTGTTCGGCTTCCTGACGGCGGTCTACATCCTGCTGCTCTGGGTTGCCTCGCGCGAAGAGCCGCTCAAGATGGACGACCCCAACGCACCGGTGACGCAGTTGCCGGTTCCGGGGCCCACGATCCGTTCCGGCCTTCATTTCATTCTGCCGGTCGTCGTGCTCGTCTGGGCGCTGATGGTTGACCGGCTTTCACCGGGGCTGTCGGCTTTCTGGGCGGCGACCTTCATGGTCTTCATCCTTGTAACGCAACGGCCATTGATGGCGATCCTGCGGGGCTCCGGCAATTTCGCCTCGGAAATCGGTGCGGGGTTCTCCGATCTCGTGGAGGGACTGATCGCGGGCGCACGCAACATGATCGGTATCGGCATCGCGACCGCGACCGCCGGTATCATTGTCGGCGCCGTCAGCCAGACCGGCGTCGGATCGGCTCTGGCGGATGTGGTCGAAGTATTGTCCGGCGGCAATATCATGGCGATCCTGGTGCTGACAGCGATCCTCTCGCTGATCCTGGGGATGGGGCTGCCCACGACAGCGAACTACATCGTCGTGTCGGCGCTGCTGGCGCCCGTGATCGTAACGCTCGGGCAGCAAAATGGCCTGATCGTACCGCTGATTGCCGTGCATCTCTTTGTTTTCTACTTCGGCATCATGGCCGATGTGACCCCGCCAGTGGGTCTGGCGTCTTTCGCGGCGGCCGCCGTCTCCGGCGGCGATCCGATCCGGACCGGTGTGGTTGCCTTCTTCTACAGCCTCCGCACGGCCGCGCTGCCATTCCTCTTCATCTTCAACACGGACCTTTTGTTGATCAATGTCGGGTGGGGCCAGGGCATATTCGTCTTCATAACCGCCACGATCGCGATGCTGCTCTTTGCTGCCGCGACACAGGGCTGGTTCCTGACACGCAACCGCATTTATGAAAGCGTTGCACTGTTGCTCGTGGCCTTCACGCTCTTTCGCCCGGGCTTCTGGATGGACATGGTCTCACCGCCCTTTGACAATGTGCCCCCTGCTGCGATCGAACAGGCG
>JASFFN010000263.1:0-4136 GCA_050124275.1 Roseobacter sp.
AACGGCTTCCTCTGTTTTTGGCGCGCAGCAGTTACCGCAAGCGCCGCAAGATGGACGCACTCAAGATGCTGGCTTTCTTCGGTGCCATCTTGTGGCTGATCCCGGCGATCTGGCCGAGCAATTCCGGTGGTGAAACCGGAACGCTCGCGATGTCGCGCGCGCTCTATTACATTTTTGGCGTCTGGATGGTGCTCATTGTTCTTTCTTTTGTTCTGACGCGCGATTTGACCGAGACGGAGGACGCGGCGCCTGAAGCCGACGATGCCCCATGACTTCCCTCAACGTGCTGATCGCTGTTTGTCTCGCGTATGTGGCATTTTTGTTTCTTGTGGCCTTCGCCGCCGAACGCGCCGGGGTCCGGGGCCGGGCCGGCTGGTTGTTGCGCTCCCCGCTTGTCTACACGCTGTCCTTGTCGATTTATTGCACCGCGTGGACGTTTTACGGTGCGGTTGGAAACGCTGCGCGCTCGGGTCTGGAATACGTGACGATCTATCTGGGCCCGAGCCTCGTCATTCTCGGATGGTGGTGGATCCTGCGGCGTCTTGTACGCATCGGCCGCAGCCACAAGGTGACGTCCATCGCGGACCTGATTTCGTCGCGCTTTGGAAAGTCCAATACGCTGGCCATCGTCGTCACCCTGATGGCAGTGATAACGGTCACCCCTTATATCGCCTTGCAGCTGCAATCCGTCACTTTGTCCCTGTCGATCTTTTCGGCTGCCGACGAGGGGACGGCGCTGCGCGAGCTTGACAACAAGTCTGCGGCTTTCTGGATCGCCTTTGGTCTTGCGCTGTTCACCGTGCTGTTCGGGACACGCAATCTCAACGTCAACGAGAGGCACCACGGCGTCGTGATCGCGGTCGCCGTTGAAGCCGTCGTCAAACTCGTAGCGCTTCTGAGTGTCGGTGTTTTTGTTGTCTGGGGCATCGCGGGGGGCTTGCAGGAAACACTTGCCCGCATCGATGCGTCGGAAATCGGTACCTGGCAGACCGACAGCAGCCGGTGGACGGCACTTACCTTTTTGTCGGCAGCGGCATTTTTATGTCTGCCCCGCATGTTCCAGGTCATGGTGGTCGAGAACCAGGACGAAAAGCATCTGAAGATCGCGAGCTGGGCCTTTCCGCTGTATTTGATGCTCATGAGCCTTTTCGTGGTTCCTATCGCGGTGATCGGGCTCGAAGTCTTGCCGGAAGGTTCGAACCCGGATCTTTTCGTGTTGTCGCTGCCTTTGAGTGAAGGTCGCGAGGGACTTGCAATGTTCAGTTTCCTCGGGGGATTTTCCTCGGCAACATCCATGGTGATCGTTGCGACGCTGGCACTTTCAACGATGGTATCGAACCACATCGTCATGCCGGTCTTCCTGCGCTTGCGTCAGGGTGGCGCCAGCCAGTCCGGCGATGTCCGCGACGCGATTATTCTGTCCCGCCGCGTGTCGATCCTGACGATCATCGGCCTTGGCTACCTCTATTATTCGGTCTCCGGTGGATCGGGGGCGCTGGCGGCGATCGGGTTGATTTCGTTTGCGGGCGTTGCCCAGTTTCTGCCGGCCTTGTTGGGCGGGCTGTTCTGGCGTGGAGCGACGCGGATCGGCGCCCTTTTCGGGCTGGCGGTGGGATTCGTGCTCTGGGTTTTCACGATGCTGTTGCCAAGTTTCGGCCCGGGTGCCGCGCTGAGCATCGCGACCTTCGATCACGGCCTGTGGGGTCTCTCCATGCTGAGGCCACAAGCGCTTTTTGGCCTCGAGGGTCTGGATCCCGTTGTCCATGCCGTGTTCTGGAGCCTGTTGCTCAACACGGTGACGTTCGTCTTTGTCTCGCTCGTGACTTTCCCGGGGCCGCTGGAGCGGCTGCAGGGAGCGCAATTTGTGAACATTGACCAACATGCACCGCAGACCCGTGGCTGGAATGCTTCTGTCGGTGAAAGCGAAGACCTCATGATCATGGCGCAACGTATCCTTGGCGCGAACGAAGCGCAGGCGCTTTTTGCCACGCAGGCGCATGCGCAAGGGCTGTCAGGACATCTGCCCGAACCCACCCCCGATTTTCTGCGCCTGCTGGAACGTGAGCTGGCCGGGTCGGTCGGCGCGGCCACGGCGCATGCGATGATCAGTCAAATCGTCGGGGGATCTTCCGTTTCGGTGCACGATCTGATGGCCGTCGCGGACGAATCCGCGCAGATGCTCGAATATTCCAACCAGCTTGAGGCCAAGTCCAGAGAACTGAGCCAGACCGCCGCGCAGTTGCGGGATGCCAATACCAAGCTGATGCAGCTGAGTGCGCAGAAAGACGCCTTTCTCAGCCAGATCAGCCATGAACTCAGAACGCCGATGACCTCAATCCGGTCCTTTTCCGAAATCCTGCGGGACACCGAGGGCATGAGCCCGATGGAAAAGGCGAAATACGCGAATATCATTCACACCGAAGCGATCCGCCTGACGCGTCTGCTCGACGACCTGCTGGACCTCAGTGTCCTGGAAAACGGACAGGTTACGCTGAACCGGCAGACTGGTAACCTCGGAGAGCTTCTGGATCATTCGATTGCAACGGCGCAAGCGGGCGCGGTACGCCCCATCCGGGTCCAGCGCCGCAGGTTGAAAGAAACCATCGAGTTGCATACGGATTTGGATCGGCTCAGCCAGGTGTTCATCAACCTCATTACGAATGCACAGAAATACTGTCTCGCGGATAAACCCGAACTCCGGATCCACGTTAGCGAGATCGATGGGGCCATAATGGTGGATTTCATCGACAACGGGCAAGGCATACCGCCGGAGTCGCGCGAACTCATGTTCGAGAAATTCAGCCGCATAGGGGCGCAGGACAGCAATGGCGCCGGGCTCGGACTGGCCATCTGCCGGGAAATCATGTCAAGGCTGGGGGGGGACATCAGTTATCTTGCCGATGCGCCGGGCACCGGATTTCGCGTGGTCGTGCCTCAGTCATTGGCGCTTGCGGCGCAGTAACCATCCAAAGGCAGGAAGAATTCCTGAAGCATATAAAGTCATTGGTAACCCTTTATCGCTAATCCGGAATTACGTGAGTTTTGCTTGTTGCAGCGGCAAGCGCACGCCGGGTTAAGGGCAGTCGATGTCAGTTTTACAGCGCAAAGCGCAAGTCGGTAAACGGGAACATCAGGCGCGGTCGATGACCGTTCCCAAAGCGTTGCGCGTGGCTCTCGCAAAGGTTGCTGACGACCGCTTTGGAATGGCTTTGGCGGTTATCGGGTACACCCAGGAAAAATGCGCCGGCGACGAACTTTCGCGCGCATTCGGCGAGAATAACCTTCTGCTGATGCTCGACGGTCCGAATGGAAAATCCGGCGGCGCGATCCTCGAGCCGCCGCTGGTGTCGGCTATGGTCCAGAAGCAGACGACCGGGCGGGTTTCGTCGTCGCCCGCGCCGCAGCGTCGCATGACGGCGACCGATGCCGCACTGTGCGCACCACTCCTTGACGCTTTTTTTGAGCGCGCGCACGGCATACTGGAAACCGACGAAGACAAAGCGATCCTCCCACCTTGTAAATTTGGCGCGCACATTGCAGACGAACGCCTGTTCGGGCTTGCTCTTGACGGCCCCGAGTACAACGTGTTGCGGCTGACGGTGGATATTGCCGGCGGACTTGCGCAGGCGACCATCGTTCTCGTTCTGCCGGTGCCGGCGGCAAAACCTGTGGCGCGGGATCTTGAGGCGGGCGCACCGAACAAGAGCGCGCCCCGGTCGCTCGAACGGGTTGTGATGGGTGCCGAGGCGGAGCTGACCGCAGTCCTGTGCCGATTGCACCTGTCTTTGTCGGATATCGGTGCCCTGCAGCCGGGAGAAAAAATCGCAATTCCCGCCGAAGCCTTCGACGCTGTAGAACTGACCGCCATCGATGGAACCAGTATCGGCAAGGGCGCCATGGGGCAGGTGGATGGAAAACGTGCGTTGATGGTGGAGCGGGAGCAAGGGGCGCGTCCGGCGCAGGGCCCATCGGCCGACGGTTTTGACAGTGCCGCGGATGACGTATCCGATTATTCCAACCTGAACCTTCCGGACCTGGACCTTTCGACCGCACAAAAAATCATTGACCCGTCTACGCTGGATACATTGTCGGATGCTTCCGAACCTGATGGCTTGACCGCCACCGGCCGCGACAAC
>JASFFN010000264.1:0-4136 GCA_050124275.1 Roseobacter sp.
GAAAATGATCTGAGACCGCCTCAACGCGACACCCCGAAAATGCCTCGGATGGAAAACGCCGGCTGAGGTCTTCCGCGAAAAGATGATGGAAGAGACGCGCCAACGCCCCTACCCTCAGAGCCAATTGCAGTCGCAGCTCAAGTATCGCTTCACACCGCTCAAGGCGCATGGTCAGGCGTGGCGTCGCTTATTGGGTCCTCTCCTGCGGGGTAAAAATATGCTATGGTGGGAGTCGGCGCGGGCGCCGCGCGAAGTCCGGCGCACAACGCGCAAGGATCAACCCTTCGATTTTTTACATTCGAGAAAGTGGATTCAGACATGCAAAAGACAATTCTTATCATTGTCGCGGCGGGCGCTTTGATCGCCACCCTTTACTATGTGACCCGCCCCGAGCCGACACCGGCCGATCGGTTGTCGGATGCCATCGAAGATGTCGGGCAAGCCGCGAGGGATTCTGCCGAACAGCTGGCCAATGCGGCGAACGAGGCGGCAGAGGCCTTGCAAAGCCAGGTTGAGAGCAAATCCGACGAGCTCCAAAGCCAGGCGGAAGAGGTCACGGTTGCTCTGGCCACGCGCCTCTCGGATACGACGCAGGATGCGCAAGACAGGCTGACGGCGCTCATGCAGATCTGGCGCGAGACCGGCATCGTCACCGACAGCGGTATCGATTTTGATGCAGCCATCGCCGCCGTGGAAGAGACCGATATGAGCACGGATGAACGCGCGCAAGTCATCAGTATTCTGGAATTTGTACGGGATGCGCCCGGCGCCGCTCAGAGGAAAATGACGGCCCTCGAAACAGCATTGCAGCAATAAGCATCGGGCTTTGATCTGATTTGCTTTCAGGGCTTTCGAATGCGTTGGCGCAACGGTGCGACGCACCGGACATCTGTTCATGTCAGAACGAAATGGCATACCGCAGGAGTAATGCGTTTCGTCCGGGATTACGGTCCTTGAGGCCTGCATTCGACAAATGGTCCGCCGCGACCGAAATGCGCCGGGCGTCAGACAGCCGGTATCCAAGACCGATCAATGTGCGAAACTGGACATGGCCGCCCAAATCATCGCCGTTACTGCCGGCATCGTAATATCCGCCCGCAAGACTGCCTTCCAGGAACCACTTTTCGGACAGGCCCCAAAGGGCGGATATCCCTGCCCCGAGGTAGAAGTCGCCGTCATCATCCACCTCGACGGCACCCAAAATCGATACTGTACCCCAGTCGTATTCCAGCATCGGATTGCCATGGTACTCCAGCTGGAGCGCCGTTGCGTCCGATTTGTCATCGTCGACATTGTCCCGCCCCAATCCGAGCACGAAATCCGAGGCTGCAACGGGCGGCGACAGGGCCACCGACGTGACGGCGGCGATCGTCCAAAGTCTCATGCGCGCACTCCCGTCCAAGGTTCCGGCGCCGCCCGCTCCCCCATCCCTTGATCCGGAGGCCGCCGCTCTGACACTACTGCAACTGCAGGATATCGGGCACGCAGGGCTTGCGCTGTGCCGGCATCGTGTCCGCGCCGTCCGCGCGACGGCTGAAGGAGCCGCCAATCTGCGGTTTGATATCGGGGGACGACAGTTTTCCCGTCACGTTCACAGGCCATGCGCTGCGCGAAAGCGGTCTGCCGACGGGTCTCGGTTCCGCCCGGACACTGATCGTGTCGTCGCGCCAGTTCAGCTCACCTTTTGCAACGACCTGAACGCGTCGCGTTTCAGCCACGATCTGATCGAACGAAACCCGCCCCGCATTGAATTTCACCGGCGCCGACAGACAGGAAATTTCGGTTTGCCGCTCCCTGCGTTCCTGGGAAAAAAGCCAGGGCAGCACTCCCAGGCCGGCAAGCTCCAGCAAGCTGGTCGAAATCGATCCGTTCGACATGTCTATTTTCACCGCGCCTCTCATGGAATTGACAAATTCGCTCACGGAACCACGCTTGCCGGTCAGATTGAAATTACCATGCAGGATGCCGTATGCGTCAATTCCGGCACCGACCGAGTCGAGTATCTTGCCAAAATCCCAGCCGCCGGTAGATCCGGAAACCGCGATGGTGTCGGGAGATTCCAGCAAATCCATCTGCGCTTGCGCCGACACGAAACCGCCGCCATAGGACACGTCGATGGGCCCGAGTTTCGCCTTGCCCCCGGACGCCACAAGTTCACTTGATATGCTTGACACGCCCTGAATACCGGACAGTTTCCTGATCTCGATGCCAACATCCACATCGGTGTGTTTCAGGATATTCTCGACGGTGAGAAGATCTGCGATTGTCAACTCGGGTAAAACAAGGGGTTCGACACCCTCCTGAGCCAGAAGATCCTCAAGCGTCAGCTCTTTTTCCGGTAAAACCAGCGGTTGTACCTCAACGGCGTCGGATGCTGTTTCCTGCGCCAGCGTCGCGTCGCTTGGGCTGAGCAGATCGGATTTTCTCAATTCGACTCCGATCGCTGCAAGATCCTGCAAATCCTCAAGGCGCAATTCATTGCTTTCGATGCGCCCGGATACGAAGTGGCCGCCATCCTGCACGCCCAGTGTCAGAAAGGTCGCGAGGTTCGACTTACCCGCCGTCGCGCCCATTTCGGCTGTTATCCCGTCTGCGGTAATCTCGGCAAAAACATCAAACCCCACGGGCGACACGTCTATTTGCCGCAATCCCAGGCCCCCGAGAAAGGCCGGCGTATCCGATATCCCCGATTTGACGTCGAATTCCAGATAGAGCGGGCTGCCGCTGTCGCCCGAAGCGGCATAAGCGTCCAACGACCACAAATCCGTTTCCGCGGTGCGCAGGCGGAAGTCAGTGAGCTGAGGTTCGCCTGTCTTGTCATCGAGGTTGAAAGCGCCCTCGATAATGCCGAACTGGTCAGCGACCGCAAGATCGAGATCGGCCAGCAACAGCTTGACCGGCGCCCGAATCTCGCCTGCAACTTCGAACTCTCGTCCCTCGAGCGCGTTATCGACCCGTCCTTCCGCCGTAATGAAGGGCGCGTCCCGCGGGCCGGCCTGAAAGGACACATCCAGCAATTCGAGTTTGCCCTCGGGTGTTCGCCTCATGCTGCCGATCCCGATCGGGCCGAATTCGTCTATGGTTTCCTCAAACGCATTGGTTCGGAAAACCGCGTCCTCGACCGTTATGGCGCGGTGGTCACCCTGCAGACGTGCGCGCGCCTCGGTCAGTCGCAATTCGGCCAGACGCGTCGCTGGCGGTGGCAGCTGACCTTCGGGATAAAACCGCGCCGACAAGTCGATATCGACGCCGTTGAGGTTTTGCAAATTCTCAATGGACCCGGAAGCTTCGATGAGAGAGCCCCGTTCCAGATCAAGCGCTGTGGAAAACGTCTTGACCTCCGTCACGCCATAGGTTTCTTCAAGCGCTGCCGTCAGCCGAAGGGACCCCTCGATCTCTGTATCCAGCTTCAGCACGTCGAGCAGATCGCCGATGTCCCCGGACTGAAAATCAAGCCGGCCGACGTAGCCACCACCTGCGTCGACGGTTTTTTCCTCGCCCTCGAAGGTCAGCGTGAGATTGCCAAAGCTGGCTGACGTCTTGAAGGGGCCCTCGAACGTGTAGTCGCCGGAAAGCTCAAAGCTGACGCCATTCACGGTGCCGTTACTGGCCAGTTGGAACCGCTGATCCGGAACCGGATGATCGAACGTCATTTCAGCGAGTTCGAAATCGAAACTGAAACCCGTTTTCCGGTTATCGATCACAATATTGACGTTGGTGTATTCTTCTGAACGTACCGCGATGAAATTTATCAGCCTTTTCAATTTGAAAGCATGACTGACTTCTCGAGCGGCGGTAGCCCCGATGTCTTCATCCGCGGGAGCTTCTGACTGTTCCCCTGTCGCTTGCGCGGAATCGTCGACGCTATCCGCACCGGTCTCGCCGTCTTCCGCGGTCACGATGTTGACGGTCAGGCCCGAGACACGCAGCGCCTGAAAATCAGGCGTTCCGAACAGCAGGGCGTAGGTGTTCGTCTCCAGCGAGAATTCCGACAATTCGGCAAGGTTCGCATCGCCGCCTTCGCCGGGAATTTCAACATCCGTGAGAATGAACGTCGACGTGATGCCGGGAGTTATGCGAGCGCCGCCGCTTATGATTACCGGGGCCCCGGCTTGCCGGGACAAGAGAGAAGCGAT
>JASFFN010000265.1:0-4109 GCA_050124275.1 Roseobacter sp.
ACGCTGGAACGGATCATGCGTGAGATCCGGCGGCGCACCCGCGTCGTTGGCGCGTTTCCGGATGGCAAGTCCTGCCTGAACCTGGCCGCGGCGCGCCTGCGCCACATCGCAGGGACCCATTGGTCCACCCGCAAATACATGAACATGACCCCGCTATTCGCGGATCAAACCCAAGGAGCCGTCGTCGCGTGAAAAACAAATGTGCGAAAGATCTTTGACACTACCGAGCAGATTTCGGTGTTGCAGACGCAATCGGCAAAAGCTTTTTAATTGCTGTGCGGGCGTTGCGCTGACAACGGCTGTCAAGCAGAGGCTGCACCGAATTGTTTGCCCCTTGCCTGCTGGGCGATATCCCGTGCGCAGGTGTGGCTGTTCGCGACAAGCCGCCAGCGTGATTCCGAACTGATCGAGCAAGATAAATCATGCGCTTTTCCGTGCGTGCTTTGAGATACGTCAACGCGGTTGGAAAGAATCTATTGGATAGTGGGCTTATGGGGGATTCTTTTGTCCAGTTTTCTGATCGTGCGGATGCGGGTCGGCAGCTCGGCGACAGCCTTGCCGCGCTGCAACTCGAAAATCCGCTGATCTATGCCTTGCCCCGCGGCGGCGTGCCGGTCGCGGTGGAAGTGGCGCGCAGGTTGGTCGCGCCGCTCGATCTCATTCTGGTGCGCAAGATCGGTGCGCCGGGCAACCCGGAGGTCGCGCTCGGAGCGATCGTCGAGGGGGCACAGACCCATATGATCATCAACGAGGATGTCCGGCGCATGTCCGGCGCGGATGATGCTTATCTCGAAGCTGCAAGATCCAAAGAGCTGGACGAACTCGAGCGGAGGCGCAAACGCTATATCGGCGACCGTCGGCGGCTCGACCCCGCCGGACGGACAGCAATCGTGATCGATGACGGTTTGGCGACCGGCGCGACCATGAAAGCTGCCCTCTCGGCGCTCAGGCGCGGCGGTGCCGAGCGCATTGTCGTCGCTTTGCCGGTCGCCCCCATCAGGGCGTTGGATGAGATTTCCGGTCTGGCGGATGACGTCATCTGCCTTCACCCTGCGAAAGACTTTTTCGGTGTCGGTGGCTTTTACCGTGATTTTCATCAGTTGTCGGATTCCGAGACCGTGGCGCTTCTCGACGAAGCGGCGCGGGTGAGCGCGCCGGACGAGGGCCAAGAGAGGCCGAAGGGCATAGACCGGCGTCAGGTGACGATTCCACCGCTCGGACTGGTCGGTGACCTGAGCATGCCGCGCGATCCCGTTGGTCTGGTGGTGTTCGCCCATGGAAGCGGATCCAGTCGTCTCAGCCCGCGCAATGTTTATGTCGCGCAGGAACTAAACGAACAGGGGTTCGCAACCCTTCTTTTCGACCTGCTGACACTCGACGAAGCGAAAGACCGGGGTAATGTCTTCGATATCCCGCTTCTGGCGGAACGTGTGGTCGAGGCCTGTATGTGGGCGGGCTCGGAGCCCGACACCGCGGACCTGCCGTTGGGGCTCTTCGGCGCCAGCACGGGGGCGGCGGCGGCGCTTGTCGCCGCGGCGGAGGTCGGGGACCGCGTGGCGGCGGTCGTCTCACGCGGGGGACGGCCCGACCTTGCTGGGTCGGCCCTGCCTCGGGTCGCGGCGCCCAGCCTTTTGGTCGTTGGCAGTCTCGATCATGACGTCCTGCGCCTGAACGAGAAGGCACTGGCCTTGATGACGTGCACGAAGGGCCTGCAGATCGTGCCGGGCGCCACGCATCTTTTCGAGGAACCCGGCACGCTGGACATGGTGATCAGCCACGCCGCCGACTGGTTTGATGCGCACCTCGTCTCACCTGAAACAGTGATTGCGACCCCGGAGACCCCTGCCAGAAGCCCTGACATCGCCGTGCTGCGCGCGGGGGCGGAAGCGCTCCCGCCGATCAGCGATCCGGCGTTTGCCGATGCCTTCGATCGCTTTGGCGCGCATCGTGTCGTGCTTCTGGGCGAAGCAACCCATGGCACCTCGGAGTTCTACCGCGCACGCGCGGCGATCACCCGTCGTCTGATCGAAAGACATGGGTTTTCCATCGTCGCAGTCGAGGCGGACTGGCCAGACGCCTCTTCAATCGACCGGCATATCCGCCGCATCCCGCAGCCCGCGATGCGCAGGCAGCCCTTTGCGCGCTTCCCGACGTGGATGTGGCGGAATGCGGAATTTCAGACCTTTGTGGATGAACTGAGGCAACACAACGACGCCGCAGAGCGCGACGCGCGGGCGCGGTTCTACGGACTTGATCTCTACAACATGACGGCTTCGATCGAGGCGGTTTTGTCCTATCTCGACCGGGTGGATCGGGGCGCGGCTGAAATCGCCCGCGCGCGCTACGCCTGCCTGCTTCCCTGGTCAAGCGATCCGGCGGCTTACGGCCGCGCGGCGCTGACACATGGTTTTGCCACCTGTGAAAATGCTGTCACGGAAATTTTGCTCGATCTTCTGGACAAGGAAATAGGGTATGCGCAGCGGGACGCCCGGCAAAACGGCGACCTGTTCTTCGACGCGATGCAGAACGCACGGCTGGTTACGAATGCAGAGCGGTACTACCGAGCGATGTACTATGGCTCGCGGCTGTCATGGAACCTGCGCGACCGGCATATGTTCGACACGCTCGAATCGATTCTCGAACATGCCGGCCCGCACAGCAAGGCGGTCGTCTGGGCCCACAATTCGCATATCGGAGACGCCCGCTTCACCGATATGGGGCGGCAACGGGGCGAATTGAACATCGGTCAGCTATGCCGACAGGCCTTTGGCGACGAGGCGGCGCTCGTCGGGTTCGGGACTGCGTCAGGCACTGTCGCGGCAGCCTCCGAATGGGACGCGCCCATGGAAACCAAGGTGATCCGGTCGCCCAGACCCGACAGTTTCGAACATCTGTGCCACCAACTGGATGAAGAGCGTTTCCTGTTCGATCTGCGCCCCGGACAAAACCCCGATCTGCGGGACGTCCTGATGCGCGACCGGCTGGAGCGATACATCGGTGTGATCTACAGGCCGGAAACCGAGCGGGCCAGCCACTACGGCGCTGCAAGCCTTGCCGCGCAATACGATTGCTTCGTCTGGTTCGACAAGACCACCGCGGTCAGGCCGCTGCCCGCGCTTGCCAATGAAAAAGAAGATGAAACCTATCCGTTCGGACTTTGACTCATGGCAATACGCCTGCCGAGAATACCGGAGTAACTGATGGTGAAGCAAAAATCAGAAGAGATGGACCTGCCCGAAGGGCTTTCTCCGGAAATTCTGCGCAGAACCTGCGATCCTGCCAGCCTCGGGTTCGAGACCACCGCCGAGCTGACGCCTTCCGATACCATCATGGGGCAGGATCGGGCAATCGACGCGATCAATCTGTCTGCCGGCCTCGCGCATCGCGATTTCAATATCTATGTTCTGGGCCGCGAAGGCATGGGCCGGCATGAGATCGTCTGGGGCCTGATCAAGAAACAGGCGGCGAAACGCCCGAGTCCGGCGGACTGGGTCTATGTCAATAACTTCGATGCGCCCCATAAACCGCATGCCATCCGTTTGCCATCGGGCCGCGCGCCAAAGCTGAAGACCGCCATGCAGGAACTGGTGGACGATCTCGCCAACGACATCCCCGCGCTGTTCGACTCAGAAGAGTATCAGACCCAACGTCGCGCGATCGAAGAGGAATTCGGCCAGCGCCACGAGGAGCCGCTTGCCGAATTCGCCGAACGCGCACGACAGGAGAAGGTCGCTCTGCTGCGCACGCCCATGGGCTTCATGCTGGCTGCCATTGTCGACGGCAAACCCATCAAACCGGAAGTCTACGAGGCATTGCCGGCGCAAGACCGTCAGGCAATCGACGAAAAAATCGAACGACTGCAGGAGCATCTGGCGGCAGTTTTGCGACAGGGGCCGCAACTGGAGAAGGAACACCGACGCAGGATCGAGGAACTGCATGCCGGCCTGGCGGAACGTGCGGTCTCGCTCCGGATCAGGGAGGTCCTCGACGCTTTTTGCGACTGCGACGCCGTCTGCCGCTACATCCAACGGGTGCGGCAGGACATGGTTTCAAACCCGGAACTCTTCCTGATGTCCAAGCAGCAGGAGACCGACAGTCCGTTCCCCGAG